>NZ_DASRBZ010000253.1:0-6142 GCF_035653355.1 Mycobacterium sp.
AGGCGCTGGCGACGGCCAAACGACTGGGCGCGCGCACCACGGGCTACGACGTGCGACCCGAGGTGGCCGACCAGGTGCGGTCCGTGGGTGCGCAGTGGCTCGACCTCGGGATCGACGCCGTCGGGGAAGGCGGCTACGCGCGCGAGCTGACCGACGAGGAACGCCAGCAGCAACAGAAAGCGCTGGAAGAAGCGATCACCGGATTTGACGTCGTGATCACGACGGCTCTCGTCCCGGGTCGGCCGGCGCCGCGGCTGGTGACCGCGGCCGCGGTGGAAGGGATGAAGCCGGGCAGTGTGGTCGTCGACCTGGCCGGGGAGGCCGGCGGCAACTGCGAATTGACCGAACCCGGGCAAACCGTCGTCAAGCACGATGTCACGATCGCCGCGCCGCTGAATTTGCCGGCGACCATGCCCGAGCACGCCAGCGAGCTCTACAGCAAAAACATCACGGCCCTGTTGGAGCTATTGGTCAAAGACGGGAAGCTGGCGCCCGACTTCGACGACGAAGTGGTGGCGGCGGCGTGCGTGACCCGCACAGCTGGAGGAGACAGCTAGATGTATGACGAACTTCTCGCCAATCTGGCGATCCTGGTACTCGCCGGGTTTGTCGGCTTTGCGGTGATTTCCAAGGTGCCCAATACGCTGCACACGCCGCTGATGTCGGGCACCAACGCCATCCACGGCATCGTCGTCCTCGGCGCGCTGGTGCTGCTCGGTCGCATCGAGCACCCGTCGATCGCGTTGCAGATCATCCTGTTCGTCGCGCTGGTCTTCGGCACGCTGAACGTCATCGGCGGTTTCATCGTCACCGACCGCATGCTGGGCATGTTCAAAGGCAAGAAGCCGGCTCCCGCCGGCGACGATGCGGCGCGAGCAGCGGCCCAAGGAGACGCCGGACAAACGGGGCCCGTCAAAACCGGGACGGATGGACAAGGTCGATGAACTACCTGGTCACGATCCTCTACATCATCTCGTTCGCGCTGTTCATCTACGGGCTGATGGGCCTGACCGGGCCCAAGACCGCGGTGCGCGGCAACCTGATCGCCGCGGTGGGGATGGCCATCGCCGTGGCGGCCACCCTGGTTATGAATCGCCACACCCATCAGTGGCCGCTGATCATCGCCGGCCTGGTGCTAGGCGTCGTGCTCGGCGTCCCGCCGGCGCGGCTGACCAAGATGACTGCGATGCCGCAGCTGGTGGCGTTCTTCAACGGGGTCGGTGGCGGCACTGTCGCCTTGATCTCGCTGTCGGAGTTCATTGAGACGGCTGGCTTCTCCGCATTCCGGTACGGCGAGTCGCCGACCGTGCACATCGTGGTGGCATCGCTGTTCGCCGCGATCATCGGGTCGATCTCGTTCTGGGGATCGATCATCGCGTTCGGCAAGCTGCAGGAGATCATCTCCGGCCGCCCGATCGGCATCGGCAAGGCGCAGCAGCCGCTGAACGTGATGCTTCTGGTGGCGGCCGTGGTGTGTGCAGTGGTCATCGGACTCGGCGCACACCCGGGCACCGGCGGGGTGTCGCTGTGGTGGATGATCGGGCTGCTCGCCGCGGCGGGCGTGCTCGGCCTGATGGTCGTGCTGCCCATCGGGGGCGCCGACATGCCCGTGGTCATCTCGATGCTCAACGCGATGACCGGTCTCTCGGCCGCCGCGGCCGGCCTGGCGCTGAACAACACCGCGATGATCGTCGCCGGCATGATCGTCGGCGCCTCCGGCTCGATCCTCACCAACCTGATGGCCAAAGCGATGAACCGCTCCATCCCGGCGATCGTCGCCGGCGGGTTCGGCGGTGGCGGCGTGGCCCTTGGCGCGGACGGCGGCGGCGACAAGCACGTCAAGTCCACCTCGGCATCCGATGCCGCCATTCAGATGGCCTACGCCAACCAAGTGATCGTGGTGCCCGGCTACGGCATGGCCGTCGCGCAGGCCCAACACGCGGTCAAGGACATGGCGAGCTTGCTTGAATCCCGCGGCGTGCCAGTCAAATACGCGATACATCCGGTCGCCGGCCGGATGCCCGGGCATATGAACGTGCTGCTGGCCGAAGCCGAAGTCGACTACGACGCGATGAAGGACATGGACGACATCAACGACGAGTTCGCCCGGACCGACGTCGCGCTCGTGATCGGCGCCAACGACGTCACCAACCCGGCGGCCCGCAACGAGCCGAATTCACCGATCTACGGCATGCCGATCCTCAACGTGGACAAGTCCAAGTCGGTGATCGTGCTCAAGCGGTCGATGAACTCCGGTTTCGCAGGCATCGACAACCCGCTGTTCTACGCCGAGGGCACCACCTTGCTGTTCGGTGATGCGAAGAAGTCAGTGACCGAGGTGACCGAGGAACTGAAGGCGCTTTAGACCGGTGGATATGCCGGGGGCGGGTAGCCCTGGCCATCGGTTACCCCGCGGAACCCCCAGGTGAAGTACTTGAAGAAGAATTCGAGCTCGTCGGAAAAGTCGTAGCTGGGATCCGGATCCATGTGACCACCTCATCTCGACCGCGACGTTTCTAGCTCCGCAGTCTAGTCCCACCCGGCAACGGCGCGACAGCCGATGAGCGGTTTGAATAGAGTATCCAACTAGTTGATCGACACTGCCGAAACGAGTACACATGCCATCCGACAGCACCAGCCCCAATGGGCTCTCCCGCCGCGAGGAGCTGCTGGCCGTCGCCACCAAGCTGTTCGCCGCGCGCGGGTACCACGGCACCCGGATGGATGACGTCGCCGACGTCGTGGGCTTGAACAAGGCAACGGTGTATCACTACTACGCGAGCAAGTCGCTGATCCTCTACGACATCTATCAGCGGGCTGCCGAGCGCACGCTGGCTGCCGTCCACGATGATCCGTCATGGACTGCCCGGGAAGCGCTCTACCAGTACACGGTGCGGCTGCTGACCCAGATCGCCGCCAACCCGGAAGGGGCGGCGGTGTACTTCCAGGAGCAGCCCTACATCACCGAATGGTTCACCGAGGAGCAGGTCGCCGAGATCCGCGAAAAGGAAGCCCAGGTCTACGAGCACGTGCACGGCCTGATCGACCGCGGCATTGCCAGCGGCGAGTTCTACGAGTGCGACTCCCACGTACTGGCGCTCGGCTACATCGGGATGACGCTCGGCAGCTACCGCTGGCTGCGACCCAGCGGTCGGCGCACCGCCCAGGAAATCGCTGCCGAGTTCAGCACCGCCTTGCTGCGGGGCTTGATCCGCGACGAGTCGATCCGTGCCGAGTGGTCGCTGGGTGATGACGCTAAAACGCGAACCGATATAGCCGGTCGTAGTTCCTGATTGCCGGGATCGCGCACACCAGTTGGTAAATCAGGCGTTGGGGTTTCAACGGGATCTTCGCCGCGTCGATGACGGGCGACCTCTCGACCAGCTTTAGCCGCGGGTTCCACTGCGTGAGTTCGTGGCCGTCTCGGGTTCCCCATTTGGTGATGCCGTGCGTGAATATCCGGGAAAGCCACGGGCCCGATGGTGACGTGATGTCGGCCAGGAGTTCACCGGTGCTGAAACGATCGGTCAGCCGCTGCAGCAGCTCGCGGACTTCGGTTGCGGTGAGATACATCAGCAGGCCTTCGGCAATCACTAACGCGGGGCCGCCCGCAGGGGTCTGCTCAAGCCATTCCGGGTCGGTAACCGACGACCCGATCATCCGGTACCGGTCGTGGTCGTCGTACAACTTGCGCCGCAGGTCGATGACATTGGGCACGTCGACGTCAAACCACTGCACTCCCGGTGGCGTGTCAAGGCGAAACGCGCGGCTGTCCAACCCGCAACCCAAGTGCAGCACAACGGCATCCGGATGGCGCTGCAGGAAATCGGCCGCCCAGATGTCGATCTGCTTAGCGCGTAACGCGACCATGAACTGGTTCGTCGCCGGCAGCATCGACCAACGCATCCGCGCAAAGTTGTAGTGGATCCGGTCCACGGCTTCGGCAGCCGCGCGGTCACCGAGAACTGGCCGTTTCGAACGGCTTTCATACGCCCGCAGATACAGCGTGCACAGATTGGTCCACTCGACCGAGCCCCAAGGCACGCTGCTGAAGTCGACCTTGTTCGACTGGTCTGTCATCGCTTCCTCCTGTCGGCGCGGTAGTCGGTCCACCGCCGCATCAGTTCGTCGCGGTAGTCGCTGACGCAGAACTCACAGAAATCCCGGAAATCCTCCAGCCGCTCCCGCTGCTCGGCGCGATTCTCATCGAGCAGCGACAGGCCGAACTCGGCCACTTCGACGCCGGGCCGCATCAGTGCCAGTTGCACGTTCAAGACGCTGGTGAACCCCCCGGGGGTGACACGGTAATGATGCTGGCGCGACGCGGCGGGCAGCCGCTGGATCATGCCGCCCTCCTGAAGTTGACGCGCCACAGTGCTGACCGAGGCTTTGCTCACCGACAGCGCCTCGGCGAGTTGCGATAACGATTGGTGCGGCGGGTCGCAAATCATCAGCCACCCGTAGACCCGGCCCATCGTGCGGGTGGCTCCCAGCATCTCGAAGAACAGGCCGACACGGTCAACGAACTCCGCTTCACCAGGAGACATAGGCGTCCTCGTCACGAACGTTCAGTACAGACTGAACGTACCATGCGTTGCGCCTGAGGCGGCTAGGGCGCGCTTGGCTTCAAATGCATGTCGAGGAAGGCCAGTTGGTCGGCGACGACGCGGTCGAAGGCTTGCCCGACGTAGATGTCGAAGTGGCCGTCGGGGTAGACCTTAATCTCGCCTCGGGGTGCCTTGGCGGCGTGCCGCAGAGTGGCACCGGCGGGCGCGACCGAGTCGCGTCTGCACACACAGAACAAGATCGGGCAGCTGACCTTCGCGGCGGCTCGGCCCGGTCGATAGCCGAGGATCTTGATGCCCAAGCGGGCAGCTACTTGATTGCGGATCTGTATCCCCTCGGGCACCAGCCGCAGGAATCCTGGGTAGGCGTCGGGTGTGTTCATCAGCGCGACCTCGTCCGGGTGGCCGACCACCGGCACCGTCAGCGGCGGCCTGCCGAGCCGGGCACCGATGAGGTCGCGCACTGCCAGTGCAGTAATGCGCACGGCGACCAATGGGTTCAGCGTGCGCGCCGAGGCGGTGCCGTCGGTGAAGGGACACTGGGCGACGACGGCTGCGATACCCGGCAGTCGCGCCGCCGTCGCGATCACGTGCCCGCCGCTAAACGAAGTGCCCCACAAGCTGATTCGTTGGGCATCGATTCCTGGCAGCGTGCGGCCGTAAGTGACAGCGGCCGCCCAGTCCTGCAATTGCATGCCGATGTCGAGCAGCTGGCGGGGCTCGCCTTCACTATCACCGAAGTTGCGGTAGTCGAAAACCAAGCAGGCGAATCCGGCGTCACTGAAACGCTCGGCGTAGGCGTCCAGCCGCATCGTGCGCACACCGCCCAGACCGTGCGCCATCACCAGCAGTGGCGCATCGCCGAGACCTTCCGGCCGGTACAGCCAGGCGCGGATGCGTTCGTGGCCGGAGTCGAACTGGACGTCCTCGCGCCGCGCCATGATTCGCATCCTTCCCTATCGTGTGATACTTCGACGCCGTAACGGTTCTGCAGCGGCTGGCGGGGGTGGTGGGCGCTAGGCACGTCAGCGTCGGCCCCGACGTGCTGGCCGCCCGCAGTGTCGACCACACCGACGATCAAGAAGACTTTCGACCCGACCGGCTACCTCAACGCCGCGGTGCTGTTCGACTAATCAGTTGCTTTGATGCCCACCGCATGGCGCAGCTGTGCCAAAAACTGGTCAGCGTCGTCGGCTCGGACCATGTAATGCGAGATCGCGATCCGGATCGCGGCTGCGGCTTTGACCGCGCCGCCGGGCCCCGGAAGCAGGCGTTGCAGTCCTTCACGCATTTCGGGAATGACGCGGGAGAACTGCGCGATCACGTGCTCGGGCTCAATGTCGATCATGCGCACGCCCGAGTAGGAGTGTTGGTATTCGACGATGAAACGTAGGGCGGCGTCGAGCCTGTCGGCGCCTTTGAGGCCGGCTGTTGCCCTGGCTAAACCGCTTTCGAAAGTCTGCCGTTCGTAGCTCGAAAACGCGTCCAGCAACTCCTCTTTCGACGCGAACCAGCGGTAGAGGGTCGGACGCGAGACGTGCGCCTGCGCGGCGACGTCGGAAAGGCTGAGCTTGCGT
>NZ_DASRBZ010000254.1:0-8160 GCF_035653355.1 Mycobacterium sp.
GCAGCCGCGTCACGAAGTCCTCGTCGCGGTAGGCGATCGTGATCTCAGCGCCTAGCTCGCGACACAGTTGCAGCTTCGCCGGGGAACCGGCAGTGATCGCCACGCGAGCGCCCAGCGCCCGGGCGACCTGGATAGCGTGCGTGCCTACCCCACTGGCGCCGCCGTGGATCAGCAGTAGCTGGCCGGCGCTCAAATCTGCGGTCAACACCAGGTTTGACCACACCGTGCACGCCACCTCGGGCAGACCGGCCGCGTCGTGCAGCTCCACGCCTCCGGGAATCGGCATGACTTGACCAGCGGGAACAGCGACGTATTCGGCGTAGCCGCCGCCGGCCAGCAAAGCGCAGACTTCTTGCCCAGGCGCCCAGTCGCCGGCATGCTCGCCTACCGCGGCGACGACGCCGGCCACCTCCATGCCGAGGATCTCGCTGGCTCCCGGCGGAGGCGGGTAATGGCCCGCCGCCTGCAGCACGTCGGCGCGGTTGACGCCGGCGGCCGCGACCTTAACCAGGACCTCATCGGGGCCGGGCTGCAGGTCAGAAACCTCCTGCCACACCAGTTGACCGGCAGAGTCGGCGACGATCGCATGCATGGTCGACAGGCTACTACCAGCGGATTTGGGCTGTTCCAGAGACGATGCGTCGCATAGCATTACGAGATGGCGAGCCGCAGCCTGATCGGCGGCCGAACCCCCGGTGACATGCCGGGGCTCGATATCGCTGAGCAGAAATCGTGGCAGAACTTCCTGGATTGCGCGGTGCGGGTGTACGCGACGCTGAACCGCCGGTTGACCGAGGCACACCAGCTGTCGCTCTCGGATGTGCGGGTGCTCGACATCCTCGACAACGCCGACGGCGGCTCGGCCCGGATGGGTGATCTGGCCGAAGCCTTGCCGTCGCTGCCCAGTCGGCTGACCCGACAGATCCGTCGCCTGGAAGCACAAGGGCTGGTGCGTCGTGGCCATTGCCCCGATGACCGGCGAGGCGTGGTGGCCACCATCACCGAAGAGGGGCGCACGGTGGCGGAGGAGGCCATGGCCACCTACGCACAAGGTGTGCGGAGCTATTTCCTCGGCCACTTGTCGCGGGCCCAGATGGCCGCGATGGGGGAAAACTGCCGACGGATCAGCGCGGGACTGACGCTACCCAGCCAGTCGGCGAAGATCGCGCGGGTCTGACGCACCGTTACGCTTGTCGACGGTGGCGTGGCAGAGCGGCCTAATGCACTCGCCTTGAAAGCGAGAGACGGCTAAAACCGTCCGGGGGTTCAAATCCCTCCGCCACCGCTCGTTGCGCGAGGCAGAAGCCACGGCTGCTGCGGACCGAGATTTAGAACCCTTGCTGCTGCTTCGCGCCGCTCCAGTGCTTAGTGCAGCGTCGGCGCATAGCGCAGCACCGCGCCGATACCGTCAGCCGGGGCGATGCGCTCGTCGGTGCGAACCAGCGATGCCCCGATCCGCACCGCGAACATCGGCAATGCCTCGTCGGCCCGTAGCGTCTTGGCCGGCGCCTCGCCTTGCTCGGAGAGCACCTCGGCGTTCGGGGCAACTGTGGTGAGCTTTTCGTCGGCGACCACGGTGGCGTCCCCGACGTCGCCGATGATCAGGGTGTCCACTGCACCTTGGCGCAGCGCCGAAGAGACTGGGCCGAGGCCCTCGGCGGCCAGGCCGGAGGCCCGCCCGATTTCGGCTGAAAACCGTTGCGCGGCATGGTCCATCACCGCAAGCCGGCGCTTGAGGAGCTCAGCCTCGATGGCGTGCTGCACTTCATCGAAGTCGTGTCCACTGTGCCGCGCCCCGACATCTAGCGCTACCGCCCGGTCGGCCAGCCGCTCCGGCAGTGCCGTCAGCAGGTCCGAGCGGGAGCGCACCTCGCCGACCAGGAAAACCGCTTCGGCCCCGATGCCGTCGACTAATTCCGCGACACGGTCGGAGACTGCGCGCACGTTTTTGCGCGCGGCTTCGTCGGTGCGCAACTGCGGATCGCCGTATCCCGCGGTTTCGGCTCCGGCGGCTTTGTGCACGGGATACCCTGCGCCGTCGACGGTTTCGGAGCGCAGCCGGCCGTCGACGTGGATGGTGAGGTCGGCGCCGGTGTGGTCGACCGCCACCAGGACGTAGTTGGGGTACTCGAAGCCGTGCTCGACGACCGGGACGATGTAGGGCAGTTCGGAGACCCGCACGATCGGTGCAGCGGGCGGGCGCAGCAGATGTTCGTTTAGCAGGACCCCGTCGGCACCGGCGATGACTCCGCGGCCGCTGCGGCCGATCGGCGGCCGCAAATCCATGACACCACGCTCCATGTCGCCGATCACCGACTTGTCGACGCCCTGTTCAACAAGTTCCTCGCGCAGCCCGCGCCATCTCAGCTCGAGCTGGGTGGCGGCGTCCTGGGTGTCGTGCGAGTCCTCGAAATAGACCGATGCGAACGGCCCATGTGCGTCCACGAGCTCACGGAAGCGTCTGGAATCCATGCTGATCTGGGTTGCCCACAACCCGACAGCACAAACCCTTACCCGGCGGCGCGGGGGATTTCGGATGTGATGCGGTCCAGAACAGCGATGTAGCGTTTGGCTTCAGGGTCTCTGCCCGGCTTGCCGCTGCTGATCAGACCAGCCGCAAGCTTGCGCTCCGGGTCCGCCCACACCGCGATGTTCACCAGCCCGGTATGACCGAACGCCGCCGGAGCGTCGCGCCCGAACGGACCGAACCGCTGCGAGCCCAGCATATAGCCGGTGCCCCAGCGCAGCGGCTTTCCTCCCGTTGCAATGTCGGGTCTCAGCCGCCGGCATTCCTTCACCGCAGCATGAAGTGTCTCCGGCCGCATGATCCGCACGCCGTCGAGTTCCCCACCGCGGCGCAGCATTTCAGCGAACCGGGACAGTTCGTCGGCGGTCGAGACGGTGTTGGACGACGGCAGCACACAGGTGAGAAACTCTGGTCGGTTCGTGTACGGGATGATCTGGTGCACTGTTCCGCCGATCGCCTTGCGGAATGCCGCGGCGATCGGCGCCGGCAGCGGCTTACCGGTGGCATGGCTCGGCGCGACCAGTGAAACATCCTGCGGCGCAACCCCGAAGTTCGTCCAGCGGAAGCTGAGCGGGTCCAGGATCTCCGTGGCCAAGATCTCGCGGATGTTCTTTCCGGCTGCGGCGGAGACTATTTCCCGCATCAACGGGCCCCACGTCAGTCCGTGGTAGAGATGAAGCAGCCCCGGCCGATACAGCGGGCGCAGTTCGCCCAGTTGTTCGCGCGCGTAGTCACTGTCGTCGACACGGGTGACGTCGGGTCGGCGCTTGGGGGCGAACGGGACACCAGCGCTGTGGGTCATCACATGCCGGATCGTGGTGCGGTCTTTGCCGTGACTGGTGTAGCTGGGCAGGTATTGGCAGACCCGGTCGTCCAGCGAGAAGCATCCCCGTTCGACGAGCATGTGGACGACGGTGCTGGTGATCGCCTTGGCCGCCGAATAGGCGCAAAACGGTGTTTCGGTCGTGACCGGTACCTTTTCCGCGTCGTGCGGGTCGGTCGGCGCATTGCCCCAGCCGTGCCCGATCGCGCGGTTGAGCACGACTTTTCCGTTGTGTCGAAGGCACACCTGAATCGCCGGGTGCATGCCGGCCTGATACCAGTGGCGCACCGCCTGCCAGATCCGTTCGACAGCGGCAGCGTCGATGTCCGAGTGGTCTTCTATGCCGACTGCAGTGACGGCGTCGAGGTCGGTCGGGACACGGATCCTGCCTTCAAGCGGGCCTGGGTCGGTCACGTCCGTCAGGGTACGTGTGCGGCCGATGGCGGCGCCTGCACCCCGCGCTACGGCCGGTCCCCGTCGGTCTGGTCGAAGAACCGCCAGTCACCGTCGATGTTGACTTCCATCCGCCAGCCCAGCTCCGTCTTGTCGCCCACCGTGTCGACAAGCCATGCATGCGCGTCATCGGCGCTGGCGATGTCCTTGGTGGCGACGACCTCGCCCTGCGGGTTGATCACTCGATAGGTAGACATAGCCGCAGTGTTCCCGGCAGCGGGCATGCCGAATCGCGTTATTCGCCGGTGAACTGCGGCGGCCGCTTTTCGAAGGTCGCCGAGATGCCCTCGGTCAGGTCCTTGGACGGCAGGAACGCCGCGTTCCACGCTGCGACATAGCGCAGGCTCTCCGACACTCGCGAAAACCGTTGCTGGTCAAGAACATCCTTGATACCACGGACGGTCAGCGGCGGGTTAGCGGCGATCTCAGCGGCGGTGGCATGTGCGGCGGCCAGGCAAGCGTCGGCGTCGTCGTAAACGTCGTTGACCAGACCGATTTTCTCGGCGCGGGCCGCGTCGATGTCTTTGCCTGTCAGCGCCAATTCCCGCAGGTGCCCGTCGTTCAAGATCAGGGGCAGCCGAGCGAGGCTGCCCACGTCGGCGACGATCGCGAGCTTCACCTCGCGCACCGAAAACTTCGCGTCGACGCTGGCATAGCGGATGTCCATCGCGGAGATCAGGTCGACGCCGCCGCCGATGCACCAGCCATGCACCGAGGCGATGGTGGGGGTGCGGCAGTCGGCGACCGCGTTGATCGCGTTCTGCATGCGCTGTATCTCGGCGTGAAATTCGGTTCGAGGCCCCGCGAGCGCGCCGTTGGCCAGCACTGGTGTGAACGAGCCGCCCATCGCGGGCACGTCGAGGCCATAGCTGAAATTGCGCCCGGACCCGGTGATGACGATGGCCCGCACGTCGCGGTCGGCGTCCAGCGTGGCAAACACCTCCGGCAGCTCCGACCAGAACGCGGGTCCCATCGCGTTGCCCTTGCCCGGCCCGATCAGCGTCACCTGCGCGACCTGGTCTTTGGTTTCGATGGTGACGGATTCGTACGAGTCGCCCATATCCAGACCGTAGCGTTACGGGCATGCCGTCTGATCTGCGACCCGGACCTGATTCCCCACCGACCGACGAGCTCGACAGCGCTGAAGAGGCACTGGGCGTGCTGCAACGGGTCTTACATCGGATACCCCGCGACGACCTGTCCCGCCCGACGCCGTGCTCAGAGTTTGACGTGGCGAAGTTGACCGATCACTTGCTGAACTCCATCACGACCATCGGGGGAGTGGTTGGCGCGGAGTTTGCGCCACGCCAAGCCGACGACTCGGTGGAGCGCCAGGTCGTGGCCGCGGCCCGGCCGGCCCTGGACGCGTGGCATCGCCACGGCCTGCAGGGCACGGTGAAACTGGGCGCCAACGAAGCGCCCGCGAGGGTTTTCGCCGGCGTGCTGGCGATCGAATTCTTGGTGCACGCCTGGGACTACGCCAAGGCCACCGGATACGACGTGGATGTCGCGGATTCACTGGCCGAATACGTGCTTGAGCTGGCGCACAAGATCATCACGCCGCAGGGCCGGTCGAAGGTCGGCTTCGACGAGCCGGTCGAGGTGCCCGGGGATGCCAGCCCGCTGGACCGGCTGATCGCCTTCACCGGCCGCCGCCCGGCCGGATACGCCTAGAGTCCCTCGAGCGTGACTGCAGTGTCACGCTGGTGGCCTAACGTGACCGCAGCGTCACGCTCGACGCGCCGTTAAACCCGCTCCAGGTAGAAGTAGTAATAGCGGCCGTTATCCAGCACACCTTTGCCGTTCATGATGCCCATGACCGCGTCGTCGTCGATCTTCTTGAAGTGGTCGTGGACGGGTTGGCCGTCGTACACCATCGTCGCGGTGACCTCGCCGCGGAATTCCTCCATCCACAGGCTGGCCTCGCCCTTGCCCATGTCGACGTTGGAGAACTTCTTGCCTTCGTCGTCCAGGCACACCAGAGGCTGCACCTCGGAGGCTGATGTGAAGGTCTTGCCGAACCAGCGGGCCTTCTCCAGGCGCCCATTCATGCGGTGCCCGGTGTCGAACTCGCCACCCTTCCATTCGCCGATCATGTCCGCAATGGTGGCCGGCTGCAGGCCGGCCCAGTATTCGTCTAGTTCGGTGTCGGAAATGCGGCCGGCGCGCTCCTTGAATTCGGTGAACTTCTTGCGCGCCAGCGCGTCACTCATCGCTTACTCCTGTCGATCCAGCTCTGCGCGAACCGCAGCAGCGCGTCGTTTTCCTCCGGTGCACCGATGGTGACCCGGACACCGTCGCTGCCGTACGGGCGGACCACGATGCGCGCATTGGCGGCCTGCTCGACGAACTCCGATGTGCGCGCGCCCAGGGGCAACCAGACGAAGTTGGATTGCGACGGCGGCAGCGTGAACCCGGCATCGCGCAGCCCGGCGCTGACCCGGGCACGCTCGGCGACCACGGCGTCGGTGCGGGCCAGCAGCTCGTCGGCGGCTTCGAGCGAAGCGATCGCCGCCGCCTGTGCGACGTTGCTCACGGTGAACGGCACGTACACCTTGTCCAGCGCCGCGATCACGTCAGGCTGGCCGACCGCGTAGCCGATCCGCAAGCCGGCAAGCCCGTAGGCTTTCGAAAACGTGCGTAGCACAACGACATTGCCATGCGAGCGGACCAAACCCAGGCTGTCGGGAAGCATGCCGTCGCGGACATACTCGACGTAGGCCTCGTCGATGGCGATCAGCACATGGGAGGGCACGGCCTCGATGAAGCGAACCAGCGCATCGGGCTCGACGACCGTCGACGTCGGGTTGTTGGGATTGCAGACAAAGATGAGCCGGGTGTGGTCGGTGACCGCGGCGAGCATGGCGTGCAGATCGAAGGTGTGGTCCGAGAGCGGCACCTGAACCGCAGTGGCACCGGCCACCTGCACTTGTATCGGGTAGAGCTCGAAGCTGCGCCAGCCATACAGCACCTCATCACCCGGTGACGCGGTGATCTGGATTAACTGCTGGCACAGGCTTACCGAACCGCAACCCACAGCGATGTGCTCCGGAGCCCAGCCGGCCGTGTCGGCAATCGTGTTGAGGTGTCTGGCCAGCGCTGATTTGAGCTCCGTGCAGCCGGTGTCCGGGTAGCGATTGACGATGTCGGTGGCCTTTTCGATGGCCGCCCGAACGCTGGGCAACGGCCCGAACACCGTCTCGTTGCTGGCCAGTTTGATAGCCCGATGCACCGTTTTGCCCGGCACATAAGCGGGCAGGCCCGCCAGCTCGGGGCGTAGGCGGGCGGTCACTTCGACAGCATATGTCGAGGCTGCGCACGGTCTGCCGCGGCGGTTCACCAGCCACGAGACTGGCTGTTCGCGCCGCAGGACGGCCGGCATTGTGGTCGGGCGGCTTTCAGGTACCCTCAGGAAGTCCAAGGAGGCGTGCCAGAGCGGCCGAATGGGACTCACTGCTAATGAGTTGTCCTCTTAAACGGGGACCGGAGGTTCAAATCCTCTCGCCTCCGCCGCAGGCTGACCTTTCAGCCACCGAGATAACTGAACACAGGCGCCCGTAGCTCAACGGATAGAGCATCTGACTACGGATCAGAAGGTTGGGGGTTCGAATCCCTTCGGGCGCGCTCTGTCGAAGCAACGGAGACTGTCGCATCAGTCACTCCACTCTCCTCTCGTCGGGGGTATTGCTTGTGCCCGACTACGAGCGATTTCGCGGTGAATCGCTGTGAGGCGGGCAAATGGTGTACCGGCTCTCCCGTGAGACAGATGGGTGTCGCGCCAAGTCCTGCCGAGGCCGCCGCGGGCGGCGAAGGTCACGGTATCTGCGCCAGCAATCAGCCCTGTCCGTCCATGAACATCAGCGCGCGCTCGAACAACCACACCGCCGCTGCATGTAGCTGGTCTCCGACCTCTTTCGGGGCCTTGCCCGCATACGCGCGAGCCAGCGTGCCCTCGATCACGATGCCCAGCTTGAAGCAGGCCAACACGGTGTACCAGGTGATGTGCGACAGGTCGCGGGTGGTGTTGGCGGCATAACGCTCCAGCAGGTCGTCGGTGCTGGCGAGCCCGCCCTTTTCGGTGAGCGTATGGCTGAATACGGTCGACCCGTCGGACTGGCGCCAGGTGGCCAGCAGCCACCCCAGGTCCAGCAGCGGGTCACCGATCGTGGACATCTCCCAGTCGACGATTGCGACGACCTCAGGCCCGATGCGCGAAAACATCACGTTGGCAGCGTGGTAATCACCGTGCAAGATGCCCGGGGACCACGACGACGGCCGGTGCTCTTCGAGCCATTTGGCGACGTCGTTGACACCGGGAAGCTCCGGGCCGGGATAGTTCTCGAACTCGCGATACGAC
>NZ_DASRBZ010000255.1:0-14800 GCF_035653355.1 Mycobacterium sp.
TCATCGACGACAAGGTCAACGACCAGGTGGCCGAGCGGATGCGGGTGCTGGCCGCGCCAGACTTGGAGGTCATCGCGCTGCTGTCGCGGGGCAAACTCCGTTACGGCGTCATCGAACCGGAGGAAGGGGAGGAGCAGCCGGTCGGCTCGCGCGACATCCCCGACAACGAGTTCCGCGTGGTGCTGGCACGCCGCGGGACGCACTGGGTGTCGGCCGTGCGGGTCGCCGACGAAATCACGGTCGACGACGTGGCGATCACCGACACCCCCTCGATCGCGGCCCTCGTGTTCGACGGGCTGGAGTCCATCCACCACGCCGACCCCGCCCAGATCAACGCGGTCAACGTGCCGCTGGACGAAATGCTGGAGGCAACCAAGGCGTGGCAGAGCGCCGGGTTCAACGTGTTCTCCGGCGGGGATCTGCGGCGGTTGGGTATCAGCGCGGCCACCGTGGCAGCACTCGGTCAGGCGCTGGCCGACCCTCAGGCCGAGGCGGCGGTCTACGCGCGGCAGTACCGCGACGACGCCAAGGGCCCGAGCGCCTCGGTGTTGTCGCTGAAAGACGGATCCGGCGGGCGCATCGCGCTCTACCAGCAGGCCCGCACCGCGGGTTCGGGCGAAACTTGGCTGGCTATCTGCCCTGCCACTCCCCAGCTGGTACAGGTGGGGGTCAAGACCGTTTTAGAGACCCTTCCGTTCGGCGAGTGGAAAACGCATCGAAGAGTTTAACAACACACGTCGAATAACGGCCGTACCAACAACTTTCGCTAACTCATTCGCTCGGCGTGCGGACACAACCAAATACTTTAGAATTAGCTCGATGACCGCAGCAGGCGGGACAATTCAGAAATTGCGAGGCGAGACAGATGCATTCAGTATTAATTGACCGGACTGCGGAACAATGACCGCAGTAGTCGAAGCGCAGCAGCCCGGCGCTGACGCAATCGGCTCACCTCAGGCGGCGGTGGTGGCCATCATGGCCGCCGACGTCCAGATCGGCGTGGTACTGGACGCCCATGCCCCGCTGTCGGTGATGATCGATCCGCTGCTGAAGGTGGTCAACACGCGCCTGCGCGAGCTTGGGATAACGCCGCTGCAGGCCAAGGGCCGCGGCCGCTGGATGCTGTGCCTCGTCGACGGCTCGCCGCTGCGACCCAACCTGTCGTTGACCGAGCAAGAGGTCTACGACGGCGACCGGTTGTGGCTGAAGTTTCTCGAAGACACCGAACACCGCTCCGAGGTCATCGAACACATCTCGACGGCAGTCGCGGCAAACCTCAGCAAGCGCTTCGCCCCGATCGACCCGGTCGCCGCGGTCCAGGTCGGTGCGTCGATGGTGGCAGTCGGTGTCGTACTGGCCAGCGGCTTGCTGGAGTGGTGGCGCTGGCGCCACGAGTCGTGGCTGCCGGCTCCCTTCGCGGCGGTGATCGCGGTGCTGGTGCTGACCGTGGCCACGATGATTCTGTCGCGTTCCCAAACAGTTCAAGATCGGCGGGTCGGCGACATCCTGCTGCTGAGCGGCCTGGCGCCGCTGGCCGTGGCGATATCTACCACCGCCCCGGGCCCCGTCGGCGCACCGCACGCGGTGTTGGGCTTCGGTGTCTTCGGCGTCGCGGCGATGCTGGTCATGCGGTTCACCGGCCGTCGCCTGGGAATCTATACCGCGCTGGTGACGATCTGCGCTGCGGCGACAATCGCGGGTCTCGCCCGGATGGTGCTGCTGACCAGCGCGGTGACGTTGCTGACCTGTGTGCTGCTTGCCTGCGTACTGCTGTATCACGGTGCCCCTGCGCTGTCGCGCTGGCTGTCGGGCATCCGGCTGCCGGTCTTTCCGTCCGCCACCAGCCGCTGGGTATTCGAGGCACGGCCCGACCTGCCGACCACCGTCGTGGTTTCCGGTGGGGGACAGCCGACTTTGGAGGGCCCGTCCTCAGTGCGCGACGTCATGCTGCGCGCCGAGCGAGCCCGATCCTTCTTGACCGGCCTGCTGGTCGGTCTCGGTGTGCTGACGGTGGTGTGCCTCGCCGGTTTGTGCGATCCACACGCCGGGCGTAAGTGGCTGCCGTTGCTGCTGGCCGCCTTCACCTTCGGCTTCCTGATGTTGCGAGGCCGCTCGTATGTAGACCGTTGGCAGTCAATAACTTTGGCGGCAACCGCGGTGCTCATCATTGCCGCCGTCGTGGTGCGCTACGTGCTGGTGTCGGGCTCGCCGGCGGTGTTGTCAGCCGGGGTCGCGGTCTTGGTGTTGCTCCCGGCGGCCGGTTTGGCAGCCGCCGCGGTAGTGCCCAACACCATCTATAGTCCGCTGTTCCGCAAATTCGTGGAATGGATCGAATACCTCTGCCTGATGCCGATATTCCCGCTGGCGCTGTGGCTGATGAACGTCTATGAAGCGATCCGGTACCGGTAAGGGTCGGCTGTGGTGCGGCCGAGCGGCCGGAGCAACCGCAACCACGCTTCTGGTCGCCGCCGCTGCGCTGGCCGGATCACCGTACGCAGCTGCGATCGCTCCTCCCGTGGTCGACCCGGGAGCCCTGCCGCCTGACGGGCCGCCCGGACCGGCACAGCCGATGAGGCAGAGCTCCTACTGCACCGAGGTAGGAGTGTTGCCCGGCACCGACTTTCGGGTGCAGCCGAAATACATGGACATGCTGAACTTGCCCGAGGCATGGCAATTTGGCCGCGGCGGCGGGGTAAAGGTCGCCGTCATCGACACCGGGGTGACACCACATCCCAGACTGCCGCACCTGACCCCCGGCGGCGACTACGTGATGGGCGGAGGCGACGGGTTATCAGACTGCGACGCCCACGGCACGATGGTGGCGTCGGTCATTGCCGCGGAACCGGCAAACGGTGCGGCCGCGGCGGCGCCCCCGCCCCGCAGGCCGCTACCGGTTCCTACCAACGAGCCGCCGCCACCGCCTCCGCCACCACAGACGATCACCATGTCTGTGCCGCCTCCGCCACCCCAGACGATCACGATGGTGCCGGCTCCGCCGCCGTCGGAGGAACCAGCCGGCCCTCCGGCCCCGCCGTGGATGCCTCAACCGCCGAAGGCGCCGGGCGCCGCGAACCGTGGGCACGGAAGTATAACGACGCCAAGCTATTCCGGGGGTCGACGAGTAATCGTCGCCGATCGCACGCAGCCGCGCGAACCACCGCCGCCACCACCACCGCCTGCGGCTCCGGATGCTTTCAACGGCATCGCCCCTGATGTCGAGGTGATTTCAATTCGCCAGTCGAGTCAGGCGTTTACCGCCAAGGAGCCATTCGGGGGAGACGAGGATCCGCAGACCCGGCAAAAGTCGGACAACATCCGGACCATGGCCCGGGCGATCGTGCACGCGGCGAATATGGGTGCATCGGTGATTAACATCTCGGACGTGACCTGCATGAGTGTCCGTAATGTGCTCGACCAAGCCGACCTGGGCGCTGCGGTCCGCTACGCGGCGGTCGAGAAGGACGCCGTCATCGTCTCTGCTGCCGGTGACACCAGCAAGAAAGACTGCAAGCAGAATCCGGTCTTTGATCCGTTGCAGCCCAACGATCCCCGCGATTGGAATGGTGTGAACACCGTCGTAACTCCCTCCTGGTTCAGCGACTATGTCCTGTCGGTAGGTGCGGTGGATTCCAGCGGGGCGCCGATGACCAACATGAGTGTGGCGGGGCCGTGGGTATCGATCGCTGCCCCTGGCACCGACATCGTGGGGCTGTCACCCCGCGACGACAGCGTGATCAATGCGATTGAGGGGCCGGAGAATTCGCTGTTGGTGCCGTCGGGCACGAGCTTTTCCACGGCGATTGTCTCCGGCGTGGCGGCCTTGGTCCGCGCCAAATACCCGCAGCTGTCAGCGCATCAGGTGATCAACCGGTTGATCCGGACGGCGCGGCCGCCCGCCCGGGGCGTGGACAATCAGCTCGGCCATGGCGTCGTCGACCCGGTGGCCGCGCTGACGTGGGATGTGCCCGAGGGTCCGGCGAAGCCGCCCGAGAAGCTGTCCGCGCCACTGAAACCGCCACCGCCGGCGCCGCCCCGCAACATGACGCCTGTATGGGTGGCCGCCGGTGGGCTTGCTGCCTCCCTGCTGATAGCCGGGGCAGTGGTCGGTGGTGCAGTGTTGATGCGGCGGCAAGGGAGACAGCCATGAGAGCGCAGCGCCGATTCGGAATCGACCTGTCATGGCCGCGCCTTACCGTGGTGTTCCTCATCGACGTCGCGGTGTTGGCACTGGTCAGTCATTTGCCCGACGCCTGGCAGACAAACCACATCGCGTGGTGGGCGGGTGTGGCGGTGTCAGTGTTGGTGACGATCGTTGCGGTCTTCACTTACCGGCGGACGCCGCTCGCCACCGCACTGGCCGCACGGGTGCTGGACCGATTTGTCGATCCGGAAATGACACTCACCGAGGGGTGCACGCCCGCTATCGATCACCAGCGCCGCTACGGCCGTGACGTGGTCGGTATCCGCGAATACGACGGCCAGCTGGTGGCGGTTGTCGCGGTGGACGGTCAGGACGAGGGCGCGTCGGGGCGGCACCGCAACCAGGAAGCAGGGCAGGGGTGGTTGCCGGTGGAGCCCATCGCGGCTCGGCTGCGCCAGTTTGACGTGCGTCTCGACGCGATCGACATCGTTTCAGTGGGAACGCGGCACGCATCCGGTGCCAAGTTTGTCGCGGACGACGACGACACCGGTCCGTTCGCGGATGGGCGTCCGTTCGATGAGCACCACACCTGGCTGGTGTTGCGGATGGACCCGCAGCGCAACGTTGCCGCGGTGGCCGCCCGCGATTCGGTGGCCTCCACGTTGGCGGCGGCCGCTGAGCGGCTGGCTCACGACCTCGACGGGCGTCGGTGGAGGGCGCGGCCGTTGACCTCCACTGAGATCGACGAGATGGACGCCACGGTGCTGGCAGGCCTGCAGCCGGCGCACGTCAGCCCGCGCCGGCGGCGGCTGAAATACAAGCAGCCCGAAGGACACAAAGAATTCGTAACCAGTTTCTGGGTCTCGCCGCGCGACATCGAGACTGAGACGCTGGAACGGCTCTGGCAGCCCGACACCGAGGCCACCGCGGTAACGCTTCGGCTTACTCCCCGCCACGGCGGTGCGGAGGTGTCAGCATGGGTGCGCTACCACAGCATCCAGCGGCTTCGCCGAAGCGTGTGGAGCGGACTGAACCGGCTGACCGGTCGCCAACTGGACGCCGTGTGCGCCAGCATGCCAGTGCCCACCCGACGTTCACGGCTGGTCGTTCCTGGTCGCGAGTTGCGTGACGACGAAGAGCTCGCGGTGCTGGTGGGCCAGGCGTCGGAGCCCTCACCAACCCCCGCGGTGGCGCAACGATGAGCAGTCCGCAGACTGCCACCGATGCGCGCAACGCGATGGTGGCTGGTCTGCTGGCATCCGGCATTTCGGTGAGCGGTCTGCAACCTAGCCACAATCCGCAGGTGGCGTTGCAGATGTTCACCACGGCCACCAAGATCGATCCCGGCATGTGTGATGCCTGGCTGGCCCGACTGTTGGCCGGCGATCAGAGCATCGAGGTGCTGGCAAGCGCATGGGCGGCCGTCAATACATTCGGATGGGAGATTCGCCGGCTTGGCTTGTCCGACTTGGAGTTTCGTCCACAGGTCTCCGATGGACTGTTTCTCCGACTTGCGATTACCAGCGTGGATTCGCTGGCCGCCGGGTATGCTGCCGCGCTCATCGACGCCAAACGCTACGCGGAGGCGGCACGGCTACTGGACGAGACTCAGCCGCGACAACCGTTCGACGCCGAACTGGTCCGCTACGTGCGCGGCCTGCTGCATTTCCGCACCGGCCGCTGGCCCGATGTGCTCACCCAGTTCCCGGCAGCCACACCGTGGCGCCAGCCGGAACTGAAATCCGCTGGGGCGGCGATGGCCACTACCGCGCTGGCCTCGCTTGGGGTTTTCGAGGAAGCCTGCCGGCGCGCCGAAGAGGCGATCGAAGCCGACCGGGTACCCGGCGCCGCCAATGTCGCGATGTATACCAAGGGGATGTGCCTGCGGCATTTGGGTCGCGAAGAAGAGGCCGTCGAGTACCTGCGGCGGGTGTATGCGCGTGACGCCAAATTCGCGCCGGCCCGAGAAGCGCTGGACAACCCCAACTATCGGCTGGTGCTGACCGATCCGGAAACCATTGAGGCCCGCACCGATCCATGGGATCCCGACAGTGCGCCGACCCGCGAGCAGACCGAGGCCGCACGCCATGCCGAGATGGCCAAGAAGTATTTGGCCGAGGGTGACGCGGAGCTCAACGCGATGCTGGGCATGGAGAAGGCCAAGCAGGAAATCAAGCTCATCAAGGCCACGACCAAAGTGAATCTGGCGCGCGCCAAGATGGGCCTGCCGGTGCCGGTGACCTCGCGTCACACCCTGTTGCTGGGGCCGCCCGGGACCGGAAAGACTTCCGTGGCACGGGCTTTCACCAAGCAGCTGTGTGGGCTGGGAGTGTTGCGCAAGCCGATGGTGGTGGAAACCAGCCGCTCGAAGCTGCTGGGCCGCTACATGGCCGACGCCGAGAAGAACACCGAGGAGATGCTCGAAGAAGCGCTCGGCGGTGCGGTCTTCTTCGACGAGATGCACACCCTGCACGAGCGCGGCTACCACCAGGGCGACCCATACGGCAACGCGATCATCAACACCGTGCTGCTCTACATGGAAAACCACCGCGACGAACTGGTGGTGTTCGGAGCCGGATACGCGAAGGCGATGGAGCGGATGCTGGAGGTCAATCCTGGCCTGCGGCGCAGATTTTCGACGGTGATCGAGTTCTACAGCTACACGCCCGACGAGCTGATCGCGCTGACCAAGTTGATGGGCCGGGAAAACGAAGACGTCGTCAGCGACGAAGCGGTCGAGGTGTTGCGGCCCTCCTACACCAAGTTTTATCTCGAGGAGAACATCTCCGAGGATGGCGACCTGATCCGCGGTATCGACGTGCTCGGCAACGCCGGGTTCGTACGCAACGTGGTGGAGAAGGCCCGTGATCACCGCAGTTTCCGCCTCGACGACGAGGACCTCGACGCGGTGCTGGCCAGCGACGTCGACGAGTTCAGCGAGGACCAGCTACGCAAGTTCAAGGAACTGACGCGCGACGATCTCGCCGAAGGCCTCAGCGCGGCAGTAGCCGAGAAGAAAACGGACTAAGCACCCTCGCACCAGCGGCGCGGTCGACGCGTCGGTGCGTTCGCGGCCAAAAGATATGCATTCTCTATGCATTCACTCGGCGGACGTCGGTGTTTGTTCATCGATGCCTAAGCTGCCGTTGGAGCGGATTTCGCTTTTTGGAAGTTTGTCGCGTCGGAGCCCGCAACGGCGGCGCCGCGGCGGGTTGGATGCGGTTGATTACACGCAAGGAGTTGTCGTCGTGGGTGTCGTCGATGGCACAGTGCGCAAAGTAGGTCAAACGGCGGGCCGGGCGGCGGCGGCGACCACCAAAGCCGCGGGCGCGGTGGGCGGCGCTGCCGTCAATGGCGTCGTCGGTGCTGTGGCGGGAGCGGCGGCCGGTGTGCAGCGCGGTGCCAGTACGGGCAGTTACTCGATGCCGCTAGCCGTCTTGACGTTGGGCGCACTTGGTGCCAGCGGTCTCGTTGAGTGGCCGCTGGTGCTGGCCGTCGGCGGTGGCGCATTGTTGTTGCGGCAGACGAACCGTCCGCACGAGATGGCGGCCACTCCGGCGAAGCCAACACCCGCGACGACTGCCCCCACGAAGTCCACGGAATCCAAACCGACGCGATCATCGCAGGCTAAACAGACGTCGCCACGGCGGCCGCGTCGCGGCAGTCAGCCACGTTAGCAACCATCCGTCCTGCGTTTAACCACATTCAAAGCCATGCCTATGCCAAAGTTCCTGCCTCTGCGCGCGATCACAACGGGAATCCAGGCGACCTCGGCGCTTTCCGACGCAATGGTGCACACCGCGACGGCCGCTACTCAGACCGCGTGGACAGTGGCGTCGGCAGCTCTCGACATCGCCACCATCCCTATTTGGAAAGGCGCCAAGGTGATAGCGAGCTCGACGCCGACTCGGCGCTGTTGGAGCGGTGACGGCCGCGCGTGGATCGAGGTGCGCGGACTGAACGCTCCCGACGGCCCGAAACGCGGACGCGTTGTGCTTGATGCCCTTCAGGCACATCCCGACGTCACATCGGCAAGCCTGAACCGCCCGCTGTCGCGGGTCGTCGTCGAGATCGAAAGCGACCGGACGACGCTGCGCGACCTGTGTTCCATAGTCGGTGACGCCGAAACCCGCTGCGGCGAGGTCGCCCTCGACGGCACACGCGACAGTTGTGATCCCCGCGGCAACTTGCCGGGCGATGGCCTCTTGCTGGCGACCAGAGTGGCGTTGGTGGGCGCGAACGCGGCCGGGTTGGGCATCGCGGTGGTGGGCCGCGCGCTGCGGTTGCCCAGAGCGCCGATCACCGTCGAAGCAGTGGCCGCCATCGCCAACTACCAGCCGCGGCTGCGTCGCCTGCTCGAGGACAGAATCGGCAGTGCGGCGACCGAGACCGTGTTATCGATGGCCACTACCGCGGCCTACGTCGCCACACTGTCGCCGCCGTCGCTGGCAGTGGAGCTGATGATGCAGGCGCTCAAGGCCGCCGAGTGCCGCGCCGAAGCCCAGGCATGGGGCCGCCGCGAACCCGCGCTGGCACGGTACGCCGAGGACGAAAATGCGCCGCGACCGTCGCGCCCGGTGCCGCCACCGGCTGGCTCGGTGGAACGCCACGCGCGGCGTATCGCGTTCGTGCAGGCGATTGGTACCGGCTTGGTCGGCGCCATCGCCCGTAACGTTGAAATGGCTTCGACGGCAACGGTGGCGGCTGCCCCCAAAGCCATGTACACGGCATGCGAGTCGTTCGCGGCGACCCTCGGACGCGGGTTGGCCGACCACTATTCGGTGTTGCCGTTGCGGCCGGACAGTTTACGCCGACTCGACAAGGTCGACGCGTTGCTCATTGATCCGCGTGCTTTGTGCAGCGAGAAGTTACGAGTAGTGCGGGTTCGCGGTGCCCACGATGACCAGCTGTCCGCTGCGTGGAATCGCGCTCAAGAGCTGCTCCACCAGCCCGGCCTGGGTCCGGGCTGGCATCCCGTATCGGGGGTGCCGGCGCGTAGACCCGGTCGGAATGGTGCGGTGGAAGCGCTGATTTTGCCCGCGCATCACCCCTTGGCGTCGGCCGTAGTGGCTGAGGGACGCGGGTCCGGGGCGAAGATGGTTTCGGTCGACGTCGACATCATTGGTGAGCTCGGTGAGTTGCGGCCTGCGTTCGACGAGATCAGGCCGGTTCACGACGGGACCATCGACGAAGCGCTCGCCGATGCGCTGGCCGACCTGCAACAGGCCGGCCACACCGTCGCGGTGCTGTCATCGCCTGGCGCGCAGCCCCTTTCCTCCGCCGATGTGGCGCTGGGAATTTGGTCGAACGACGGCACGTCACCGCCATGGGACGCGGATCTGATGCTGGCTGATCTGACTGGCGCGTGGCAGGTGCTGCACTCACTGCCTGCGGCCAGAGAGGCGAGCCGGCGCGGCATCGCGATATCCGCGGGGGCGTCGGCTTTGGGCGCACTGCTGATGGTGCCCGGCGTTCGGGGGCGCGGACCCGGTCCTGTCGCCATCGGCGCCGCCGCCGGGCTGCTCTCGGGATACTTGCTGGCCCGCGGCGCAATCCGTTCGGCCACACCACGTCCGGCGCCCGCGTATGAGTGGCATGCGATGTCGGTCCAGCAAGTCCGCGAGGTGCTGCCGCCACCCGGACCCGAGGCAGAGTCGTCGGTTCCGACAGCCGCCCGGCGCGGCGCCGAACTGAGCGCACGAATTCCGAAGACAGTCTGGCAGTTCGCCAATGCCGTCCGCGCCGAGTTGTCGGACCCGTTGACTCCGGTGCTGGCATTGGGTTCCGTGGCCACCGCAATGCTGGGTTCGCCGATCGACGCGGTGATGGTCGGTGCGGTATTGACCGGAAATTCCATGCTGGCGGCTGCTCAACGGCTGCGAGCCGAGAGCCGGCTGAACCGCCTACTGGCTCAACAGATCCCGCCAGCACACAAGGTTGCAGTCGGTCCTGACGGAAAACGCTCCTACAGCAAGGTCGTCGCGGAGCGACTGCAGCCGGGCGACGTGATCGAGGTGCGCAGCAATGAAGTGGTGCCAGCAGACGCCCGGCTGATCGTGGTAGAGGACCTTGAGGTCGACGAATCGTCGCTCACTGGCGAGTCGTTGCCGGTGGGGAAGCAGGTCGAAGCCACACCCGGCGCCGAGCTGGCCGAACGTCGCTGCATGCTATATGCGGGCGCCCACGTCGTGGCGGGGACGGGGATCGCGCTTGTGACCGCCGTCGGGGCGGACACGCAGGAACGTCGCGCGGCCGAACTGGCCTCTGGTGACCTGCCGACCGTCGGACTGCAGCACCAGCTCAGTCAGCTGACCAAGCGCGCTTTTCCAATCACCGCGAGCGGCGGCGCGGTCATCAGCGCACTCGGGTTATTGCGCCGCGGGGATCTTCGCCGAGCGCTGGCCAGCGGCATTGCGGTTGCGGTGGCAGCTGTCCCAGAGGGGATGCCGCTGGTGGCGACACTGGCACAGCAAGCATCGGCACGGCGACTGAGCAATTTCGGTGCCCTGGTGCGCGTTCCGCGATCGGTGGAGGCTCTCGGGCGCGTCGATGTGGTCTGCTTCGACAAGACAGGAACACTGAGTGAGAACCGCCTGCGAGTGGCACGGGTCCATCCCTCCGAGGGCTATTCCCGCGAGGATGTGTTGCGTTGTGCCGCGCATGCTGTACCGGCGCCCAACGGCGCCCCGCATGCGCATGCGACGGACCGTGCCATCGTCGAAGCTGCGTTGTCCGTTAACGGTTCGAGTCCTCAGCCAGAACCGGACACCCATCTGCCGTTCCGCTCCGGGAGATCATTTTCAGCATCGGTGTCGGGTGCGGAATTGACCGTCAAGGGCGCACCTGAAGTGGTGCTGGCGGCGTGCCAAGACGTCGGCGCAGAGATGGAGCACACCGTGCATCAGCTGGCCGCCGAAGGGTTGCGGGTGATCACCGTGGCCCGGCGCCGACTGAACGCACAACAGGTGCAGTCGGTACAGCACGACCCTGAGCGCATTGTCGAACTGTGCGCAACGGGGTTGTCGCTGGCCGGATTCCTCGGCCTCTCCGATACCCCGCGACCGCAGGCACCGCAGCTGCTAGCCGACCTCGCTGATCGGGACGTGGCTATCCGGCTGATCACCGGTGACCATCCCGTTACCGCCGTAGCGATCGCCAAGGAGCTCGGCCTGCCCGTGGCCGGCGACCAAGTCATCACCGGGTCCGAATGGAATGCCTTGTCGCGCAAGGACCAAGAACGTGTGGTTGCCGAGCGGGTGATCTTCGCTCGGATGTCACCGGAGAACAAGGTGCAGATCGTCCAGACGCTCGAACGCGTCGGGCGGATATGCGCCATGGTCGGCGACGGCTCCAACGACGCGGCAGCGATCCGAGCCGCCACCGTCGGCGTCGGCGTCGTCGCACACGGAAGCGACCCGGCCCATACCGTAGCCGACGTGGTGCTGACCGATGGCCGCATCGAATCACTCCTGCACGCAGTCGAGGAAGGGCGGCGACTGTGGCGGCGGGTGCAGGCGGCGGTGTCTGTGTTGCTCGGCGGCAACGCAAGTCAGGTGATCTTCGCCATTGTTGGCAGTGCGGTTACGGGTGACTCGCCGCTGAATGCCCGCCAGCTGCTGCTGATGAACGTATTTACCGACGCATTACCTGCCGCCGCTCTTGCGGTTAGCATGCCGAGCGGTCCCGTGCGGCGCGCCGGACGTGGACCTGATGAACGGATGCTGTGGCGTGCCGTAGGCATCCGGGGGGGGACCACCGCGGCCGCCGCCACGGCGGCGTGGGCGATGGCCATGGTTACCGGGCGGCGCGAGCGCGCTGCCACGGTCGCGCTGATCGCGTTGGTGGCCGCCCAGCTCGGCCAAACCCTGGTGGAGTCGCACGATCCACTTGTGCTGTTCACCGCCGCCGGCTCGCTTGCCGCGTTTATGGCGATGATCAGCATCCCCGGGGTCAGCCAACTGCTCGGATGTACCCCTGTGGGTCCGTTCGGCTGGGCGCAGGGGTTGGGGTCCGCCGCTATAGCGACCGTCGCGATGGCTGCAGCGACTCGACTGGCGGCCGGCCGGCGGGCGTCTCGGTCTGCGGCGCCGCTGATCGACTCGCCGGCCGATCGTCAGTCGCGTGATTCTGATCCGGAGTCTTCGCGACGCCAGCGCGCTACCGCAGCGCACAAGCCTACGGCAACCGCATCAATACCAGCCGCAGCATCACTGTAACCGTGACGTACTGTTGGAGAACATTGTTCGGGCTCTGCAAAATCGCCGTTGACGCATATGGTCATTCACAGGAGATGATCAGTAAACCCAGAGGTGATTTCCTGGCAACCTCTTCGCCGGCAACCGGTGACTGCCATCGAGGGTTCCCAGTCCGCGGGGCGGTCACGTCAGGCCGGCGTCGGCGACGGCGACGGCAGTAGTCGAGAAGAAACGGTTTGAGCGATGCAGCGTATACGGCTCGGCCAGCAACTTGAGGTGGCGGAGGTCAGCTATTCAGCCGCAGCATGACGGCACCCGTTAAGTTACTCAGTTCTTCGCTGGCACGCCGCTCCACCAGTAGCGGGATAAAATCCCGCACGGTGCTCTGCTGGAACTGCGTGTATGCGTGCTGGACCACCGCAGCAACATCGTCGGGCGGCAGCGCCGCATACTTCTGGACGAGACGACGCTCAACCGCGTCGATCATCGCCCGCTCTTCTTGAGGCACCCGATCATTGTGTCCATCGCATTGCAACTGGTCAACCGACAGATTGATTTTGGGCAACAAGCTTTTTCGCTCCTTGTGCGTTGAAACTGATGTTGACCTCTTGGTCTTGGCGCGGGCGCTCATAGCTGGTCGTGGGCCGTTGGCGAGGTTTTTCTCCTCGGTCACCCCACGCCTGCTTGGACGACTTTGACGACGACCACCACACCGGCCAGGACCAGATAGACGCGTAGCGTCAACAGCCCCGCCCGGCGTACCGGCGACATCAGCGGCCGCTCCAAGGTCGGGAAGGCGGGCATGCGCCAGGTAGCACGGACCTTGTCGCGGAAAGCCTTCCGGTCGGCACGGGTCAACTTCGGGAGGTTGTCGAGTTCCTCGATCTGATCGGGATCCAGCGCACCGAACGGCACGGTATCTTCCGCACCGCGCCGGTCGGCGTACCAACCGATTGCGAACACGATCGCCGCCCCCAACAGGCCGATTACAGCGCCGACAACGAGGCCGCCTTCGAGCGTCGCGGTGGACAGGTTGGGAAACAGCGTCACCACTGTCAACATCAGCGACAGCACAACCAGCGACCAGACGATGATCCAGGCTAAGGCGTTCTGGCGGAAGGTGTTTGCCCATGGGCCCAGCACCGGGCGGTCGTTGCACAGCAAGACCAAAAACACGGTCGCCGACGGTAGCAGGATGCCGGCAAGGACCTGCACCCCCTGCGTGATCAGCCCGAGGACATGATCCGGGCTGAATGCAACCGCAGCCGACAGCGCGAGCAGCGCGGCGTACGTGCTGTAAAACAGCGGGGCCTCGGTGACCTTCCAATGCAGCGAATGCGGCTTGCCCACCGCATCACCGAGCGCGTAGGTGGTGGACAACCCGATCACGTTCGCGCCGATGAGCGAGCAGTCCAGCAACACGATCGCAAACAGCACGCCCACGGTGTGTCCGACGTGGTGGGACAGCTGGGACGCAACTGCGCCCGCGTCGATGAAGTTGCCGGCGTCGCTGGTGCCGCCCAACCCAAACGCGGTGGCCGCCATGAGCGCCACGCCTCCGCCGATGACCCCCACGATGCCGATCACCAAATCGGCTCTGCCGTAAGGAATCCAGCGGGGAGTGATCCGCTTGTCGACCACGTTGGACTGCTGAAAGAACAACTGCCATGGTGCCACGGTCGTCCCCACGATCGAGATGATCACCATCAACACAATCGAGTCGGGTTCGCCCGGCAAGGAGGGGATCAGCCCGCGCGCGCTCTCGCCCAGGGCCGGATGGACCAGCAATACCACCGGGATAAGGGCCACGTTGGTCGCGATGAGCACGAACATCAACCGCTCCCAGCGGCGGAAAGAGCCACCAGCTACGACCCCGAACAGCAACACCGCGGCGGTCGGGATCGCAATCGTCTTCGGGCAGCCCAGAAATCCGAGTGCCAGTGATACGCCGATGAATTCGGTGACGATGGTCAACGCGTTGAGGATCAACAGGTCACCCAGGCTGAACGCACCCCAGAACTTGCCGAACCGTTCGAAAATCAGCCGCGCGTGACCAACCCCGGTGACCGCACCCAGCCGCAGCACCATCTCCTGGTTGACGTAGAGCACCGGGATCATCAGCACCAACGTCCACAGCAGGCTCATCCCATAGTTCTGTCCCACCTGCGAGTAGGTCGCCACACCACCGGCATCGTTGTCGCCGATCATGACGATCAGTCCCGGACCGGTGATGACCATCAGCGTCCGCAGTCGCTGCCAGCGGGTCCGGCCCGGCCCGGTGGCGTCCCTGGCGATACGGCCGAACGCGCCGATGATGTCGCCGACATGCGCCGAGTCGAGCGCCGCCGAGCCAGACGAGTCGGCGATCGGGTGGGCCCGGGTTTCGGCGCCGGTGTCGCTCGGTGCAGTATCGGGCTCGCCCTGCACCTCGGTGGAGAAGGAAGTCATCAGCAGGCTCGCTTTC
>NZ_DASRBZ010000256.1:0-2567 GCF_035653355.1 Mycobacterium sp.
GTGCGCCTGACGTTATATATGCTGCTGGGCGCCGTCGCGCTGGTGCTGCTGATCGCTTGCGCGAACGTGGCGAATCTTCTTCTTGCGCGCGCCAGCGGCAGAACCAGAGAGGTGGCGATCCGCGCGGCGCTCGGGGCCGGCCGCGGCCGTATTGTCCGGCAGCTGTTCACCGAGAGCATGGTCCTGGCGGTTGCGGCGGGCGTGTTGGGCCTCCTGATCGCCGGGTGGGGATCGACCGCGCTCGCCAGTCTTGCTCCGGCGGACGTGCCGCGGCTCGAGCACATCGGCGTCGATCCATCCGTGCTCGCGTTTACCCTCGCGGCCTCGTTTGCCGCCAGCCTGCTGTTCGGGCTTGCTCCCGCGTTTCAGATTTCGCGCGTCGATTTGAACGAAGCGCTGAAGCAGGGCGGCGTGCGCACCGTTGTGGGCGGTGGAAGCGGACGGCTTCGCTCCGGGTTGGTCGTCGCCGAGGTCGCGCTTTCGGTCGTCCTGCTGGTCGGCGCGGGACTGCTGATCAAGAGCTTCGTCGCGCTGAACGATGTGGTGCTCGGCTTCAGGCCGGACAATTTGATCGTGATGGAGACCAGTGTGCCGACCTCCGCGAGCGAGGAGAGCAGCCGGCGCGCGACACGCCTCTATGCCGGCCTTCTCACGCAGGTCGCTTCGATTCCCGGCATAGCCGCGGCGGCCGGCATGGAGGGCCTGCCCGGTCATCCGGCATCGGACGGCGGCTATTGGATGAATGAATGGCCGAAAACCGAAGTGGGGATGGCGAACGTCCCGCAAGCCGTTTTTTCGGTTGTGACGCCGGGCGCGTTTGAGACACTGGAAATCCCGCTGATCCGCGGGCGCGATTTCTCGGATGCCGATACGTTCGACGCACCGCTGGCGGCCATCGTCAACCAGTCGCTGGCGCGGAAATCTTTCCCCGGCGAGGATCCGATCGGGCGCAAGATCGTATGCGGCGTCGACCTTCGAAGCATGAAGCCGATGACCATCGTCGGGGTTGTAGGCGATGTACGGCAATACGGTCCGGCGATTGCGCCAGGACCTGAGATCTACATGCCGTTTCAGCAGCACCCCGCGCGATCGAGCGCGCTGCAGATCGTTGCGCGCGTGAAGACCGCGCCCGGCCCGATCGAGCAGGCGATGCGGCGCAAGGTACACGACCTCTCGCCCGACATCCCGGTGAAGTTTACGACGATGGAGGCATCGCTGTCCGGGAATATCGCGGCGCCGCGGTTCCGCACGCTGCTGCTCAGTATTTTCGCGGCGCTTGCGGTCGCGCTCGCAATGGCGGGCGTGTACGGCGTAATGGCTTACGTCGTCGGCCAGCGGTCGAGCGAGATTGGGGTGCGCATGGCTTTGGGCGCAGCATCTTCGGACGTGCTCGGTATGGTGCTTCGGCAGGCGGCCGTGCTCGCCGGCGCGGGAGTGGCGATCGGCATTGCGGCGGCGCTAGCGGCCAGCCGGCTGCTCGCCAGCATGCTCTTCGAAGTGAAACCGGCCGATCCGGCCACGTACGTCGCCGTCGCTGTGGCAATCGCCGCCATCGCAATCGCCGCCAGTTACGTGCCTGCGCGGCGCGCGACGAGGATCGATCCCCTCGCCGCGCTTCGGCAGGAATGAGAGCGGGCGCTGTTCCTTAACGAACGCGCGTCACAACTAGTTGGATGTCAACCACCGCCGTTGCCGTATTGCCCTTCGCGTCCGTCACCGTCACGTTGAAGAAGTAGTCGCCGAACTGTTCGGATAGCTGCACCGTCGGCTGCGATGAAGTTGGGTTCAATACCGCCGACGAGATGCTTTGCGACGTGGTGATGAACGTCAGCGGTGTCGCGCCGGTCGAGCTCGTCGACTGGCTTAGATCGAGCGTCACTTGCCGGACCACCGTCTGGCAAACGATCGTGTTGCCGCTGCTGCCGGCCGCGACAGCAGGCGTCGCGCAGACCAGCCCGTTCAGCCCACCGACTACGATCGTCGGCGGCGTGCCGGTTGGAGGCGGGGTGGGCGTTACGGTCACTGTCACAGTAGCCGTTGCCGACCCGCCGTTTGCACCGGTAGCGGTGCAGGTATACGTCGTGGTCTGCTGCGGGTTCACGGTCACTTGACCGCTCTTGTTCACCGGTCCGACGCCGTTGATGCTCACCGCCGTGGCGTTCGAGGCCAGACAGGTCAACACAACTGGACTGCCCGGGCTCGGGCTCGTCGGCGGCGTCGCAGTGAACGATGTGATCGACACCGTCGCAGCTGGCGGAGGTGCAGTGACGGTCACCGTTGCCGTCGCGGTCACCTGGCCGAACTGATTACTTGCCGTCAATGTGTACGTGGTGGTCTGGGCGGGCGTGACGTCCTGCGTGCCGACCTGCTGCACTGTGCCGACCGTCGGCGAAATACTTACCGTTGTTGCATTCTCCACCTGCCAGACCAGCGTCGAGGTGGCGCCGGGCGCGATGGAAGCCGGATTCGCCGTGAAGCGGTCGATGCGGGGCGCCGTGCCCGGAGTCACTTGCACCGTTACCGTACAGGATGTGGACGAGCCGGCCTGATTCGTTGCTGTGATCGTA
>NZ_DASRBZ010000257.1:0-2733 GCF_035653355.1 Mycobacterium sp.
CACGTGCTGGCCCAGGCGGTGCTCGCCGCTCTGCTCAACCGGGAGCGCCACGGCGTCGCCGACGTCGTCAGCGTCGCGATGTACGACGTCGCAGTAGGGCTTCAAGCTAACCAACTCACCATGCACCTGAACCGGTTCAGCGGCCAGGGGCCAGCCTCGAAACCAAACGCCAAGGGGCGCAAGACAGTCGGCTTCGCCAGCCAGCCATCAGATGCGTTTCGCGCCGCCGATGGGTACGTCGTCATCAGCGCGTACATACCCAAACACTGGAAGGTGCTGTGTGAGACCATCGGCCGCCCCGACCTGCTGCACGACGAGCGGTTCCATGACCAGCGCGCACGGTCGATCAACTACGCCGAGTTGACAGAGGAATTGGAATCGACGCTGACCACCAAAACAGCCGCCGAATGGGTTGAGTTGCTGCGCGGCAAAGGGTTGATGGCGTGCCTGGTTCACACGTGGAAAGAGGTCGTGGACACCCCACTCTTTGCCGAAAACGAATTGGCGCTGCGCGTCGGCGCCGGGGACGACGCCATCACAGTGATCCGCACGCCGGCGCGGTACTCCGCCTTCACCGCCGCAGCCACCGACCCGCCCCCTGCCGCAGGCCAACACAACGACGAGTACCTCAAAGCACCGGAGGATGACTCAGCGCAGCAAGTGCCGTGACATCACCACGCGCTGAATCTGGTTGGTGCCCTCGTAAATTTGGGTGATCTTGGCGTCGCGCATAAACCGCTCGACCGGGAAGTCGGTGGTGTAACCGGCACCACCGAACAGCTGCACGGCCGACTCCGTCACGTCCATGGCGGTGTCGGAGGCGAAGCACTTTGCGGCGGCGGAGATGAATCCGAGATTCGGCTCGCCGCGTTCGGCGCGGGCAGCGGCGTTATAGACCATGAGCCGGGCCGCTTCGACTTTCATCGCCATATCGGCGATCTCGAATTGCACACCCTGAAACTCAGAGATCGACTTGCCGAACTGCTTGCGGTCCTTGGTATATGCGATCGTGGCGTCCAACGCGCCCTGAGCGATGCCCACGGCCTGCGCCCCGACTGTGGGACGCGTGTGGTCAAGGGTCTGCAGCGCGGTCTTGAACCCGGTACCGGGTTCACCGATGATCCGATCGCCCGGGATGCGACAGTTCTCGAAGTAGAGCTCCGTGGTCGGCGAGCCCTTGATGCCCATCTTCTTTTCCTTGGGGCCAATGGAAAAGCCTTCGTCGTCCTTGTGCACCATGAACGCCGAGATCCCGTTGGGGCCCTTGTCCGGATCGGTCACCGCCATCACGGTGTACCAAGTCGATTTTCCGCCGTTGGTGATCCAGCACTTGGCGCCGTTGAGAATCCAGTCGTCCCCGTCGGCTTTGGCGCGGGTCCGCATCGATGCTGCATCGCTTCCGGCCTCCCGCTCGCTCAATGCGTAGGACGCCATCGCCCCTTCCACGGCCAGTGACGGCAACACCTGCTTCTTGAGCTCCTCGGAACCCTGCAGAATCAGCCCCATTGTGCCCAGCTTGTTCACGGCGGGGATCAGCGAAGCAGAAGCGTCGACTCGCGCCACTTCCTCGATCACGATGCATGTCGCCACCGAGTCCGCGCCCTGACCGCCGTACTCCTCTGGCACGTGGACCGCATTGAAGCCCGCCGCGTTCAGCGCCGACAGCGCCTCCTCGGGGAACCGGGACTGCTCATCGACCTCGGCCGCGTACGGGGCGATCTCTTTTTCCGCCAGCGCGCGGATCGCGGCGCGCAGTTCTTGGTGTTCCTCGGGCAGTTGGAACAAGTCAAACGACGGGTCTCCAGCCCACCGAGCCATCATGGCCTCCTTGCACTCTGTCTGATTGCCCGGCTTCTCCTCGGTCCGCTGTCCGGTCCGCATCGTCGCCGAGCTGTGCTTGCTTGCCCGGGCTCCTCCTCGGGCCGCTGCCCAGTCCGCGTCAGCGCCGGGCTACTGGCCGGTAACTTTACCGTGCCGGCTTTTGAGGTCCGCATCCTTGGCCCGCACGCTGTCCGCCAACTGCTCCTGAAACGCCACAATCCGCGACCGCAATGCCGGATCGGACGACCCCAGAATCCGCACCGCCAGCAGACCTGCGTTGCGGGCGCCGCCGATCGACACCGTCGCCACCGGAACTCCGGCAGGCATCTGCACGATCGACAGCAACGAATCCAAGCCGTCCAGCCGGGCCAGCGGCACCGGCACCCCAATGACCGGCAGCGGTGTCGCTGAGGCCACCATTCCCGGCAGGTGGGCGGCGCCGCCCGCGCCGGCGATGATCACCTCGATGCCGCGGTCGGCGGCCCCGCGCGCGTAGTCGAGCATCAGCCCGGGCGTGCGGTGCGCCGAGACCACGCCGATCTCGAATGGGACGTCGAACTCGTCCAGTGCAGTGGCGGCGTCCTGCATCACGGACCAATCGCTGTCGCTGCCCATGATCACCCCGACGCGGGGCTCGTTAGCCATGTGGGTCCCATCCGTCTTGCATTTAGCGCCGCTCCTCAGCATCGCTGCGCTCTGCATCGTCGCCAGCCCGCCACTGCCCGTGTGACAACCAGTGTGCCGCCCGGGCAGCACGCTCACGCAGATTCGCCACGTCGGCGGGGTCGGTGCCCAACAAGTTGACGTGGCCGATCTTGCGACCGGGTCGCTCACCCTTGCCGTAGAGGTGCACGCGGGCATCCGGCATCCGCGCAAACAAATGGTGCAGCCGCTCGTCGACGGTCATGGTCG
>NZ_DASRBZ010000258.1:0-3206 GCF_035653355.1 Mycobacterium sp.
GATGTTTCACGTGAAACCGTTTCACGTGAAACATCGGCCGGCTGCTGCGGTGGGCGCGGCGCCGGCCCGTAGGGCGCGCTCACGCTGACCGCCTTCTCGGCGTGCGTGGGGGCCGCCGACGCGCTGGCGTACGTCGCGCTACCACCACGGTTGCGGGCGGATCCAAGTAGTTCGCGCCACATGTCACTACCCTTACATCGGTTGCGCCCAAGGAGGCCATCACACGCCGGTGCCGGTCGACTTCCTCGCGCGCGCTCACCCCTTTGATCGCCAGTAGCCGGCCACCCGGTCGCAACAGCGGCAGGCTCCACCGGGTCACCTTGTCCAGCGCCGCCACCGCCCGCGACGCCGCCGCATCCATGCGTCCGGCGAGCTGGTCGAGCACCGGTTGCTCCTCGGCGCGCCCCCGCACGACTTCGACGGGTAAGCCGAGTTCTGATACCACGGACTGCAAAAACTCGCTTCGGCGCAGCATCGGTTCGACGAGCACCACCCGAAGATCTGCCCGCGCGATCGCCAGCGGAATGCCGGGCAGGCCTGCCCCGCTCCCGATGTCGACGACCCGGTCCCCTGAATCGAGTAGCTCAGCGATCGCCGCGCTGTTAAGGATGTGGCGGTCCCATATTCGTTCCGGTTCATGGGGCCCGAGCAACCCGCGCTCCACAGCGGCGCCCGCTAGAAGTTCGGCATACCGCTCAGCCAGCTCGAGCCGTGGTCCGAAAATCTCCGTCGCAGCCGCCGGCGTCGCAGCCGCGGGCGTCGCAGCCGCGGGCGTCGCTCCCGCACCCGCATGTTTCACGTGAAACATCCTCCGGCCCTCCGCCATGGCGCGTCCCGCCTAACTACACGGGTGTAACTTTCTTCAGCTAGTCGAGCAGCACGACGACCCGGCGCAACGGCTCCACGCCCTCGCTTTCGCTGCGCACCCCGGGAACCGCGGCAACGGCGTCGTGCACGATCTTGCGCTCGAACGGCGTCATCGGACTCAGCTCTTCACGCTCTCCGGTCTCCAACACGCGCCGCGCGACCTTGTCGCCCAGCGCAGCCAACTCATCCCGGCGCCTACGCCGCCAGCTTGCGACATCGAGCATCAGCCGGCTGCGTACTCCGGTCTTTTGGTGAACCGCCAGCCGGGTCAATTCCTGGAGCGCGTCAAGCACTTCTCCGTGGCGGCCGACCAACTTGTTGAGGTCGTCGCCACCGTCGATGCTCACCACCGCGCGGTTGCCCTCGACGTCGAGGTCGATATCGCCGTCGAAGTCGAGCAGGTCCAACAACTCTTCCAGGTAGTCGCCGGCGATCTCGCCTTCGGCGACCAGCCGCTCTTCCAGGTCGTCGAGGTCGTCGCTATCGGGGGTCTCTGCCGTCGGGTCTTGCTCTTCCGCCTCGCGGTCGGTGGTGTCGGCATCAGCCATGCCTGTATCTCCTCGTCCCGTCATGCCGGGGTGGCTTTCGTCACCGGCTCATTCTCATCGGCTAGCGGCCGCGGGTTCGTCGGTTTGATCGCTTACCCGGTCACCGTTTACGTCGCTTCGGTTTGGCGCCAGGGCGTGGTGCCCGGCTACCCGAACTGCCGCTTCGCCCAACCTGATTCGGCTTAGCAGCCTTCGCGCTCGCCGGCTTTCCGTCGCTACCTTCGGTGGTCGCTTCCACGCTCGACGATCCGGTCTCCGGGGCAGCCACCGTCCCGGGCGAACCGTTACCGGTCGATGGTGCCGCTTTCGCCTCGCGCTTCGGCTTGGCGCCGGGCGCCGGCGCATTGGCTGCTCGCCGCTGGATCGCGGCTTGTTTTTTGGCCTCTTCTTCTTTCTCGATCATCCCGAACACGTAGTGCTGCTGACCGAAGGTCCAGATGTTATTCGCAAACCAGTACAAGATGATCGCCAACGGCAGAAACGGGCCGCCGACCACCACGCCGAGCGGAAAGACATACAGCGCAAGCTTGTTCATCATCGCGGTCTGCGGATTGGCGGCAGCCTCGGGACTCTGCCGGGCTATCGAGGCCCGGCTGTTGAAGTACGTTGCGACGCCGGCGAGGATCATCACCGGCACGCCTACCGCGATCACCGCGGGCCGACTGAATTCGGTGAACGCATCCAACCCCGTCCGCTGCGTCATAAACGCGCCGATCGGAGCGCCGAACAAGTTGGCATCCAGGAAGTGCGCCACGTCCGTGGGGCTGAACACATAGTTCCCAGTCGCCCGGTTCTCGGCCACCGACAGGTGCGGTTGCCCGAAGCCACCGGTGGTCCGGTTGAACGAGCGCAGCACGTGATACAGGCCGATGAACACCGGGATCTGGGCCAGCATCGGCAGACAGCCCAGAATGGGGTTGAACCCGTGTTCGCGCTGCAGCTTCTGCATTTCCAGCGCCATGCGCTGACGGTCTTTCCCGTACTTTTTCTGCAGCGCCTTGATTTGGGGCTGCAGTTCCTGCATCTGTCGGGTGGTCTGGATCTGCCGCACGAATGGCTTGTACAGCAGCGCCCGCAGCGTGAACACCAGAAACATCACCGACAGTGCCCAGGCGAAAAAGTTCGACGGCCCCAGCAGAAAACCGAATGCCTTGTACCAAAGCCACATAATGGCTGATACGGGGTAGTAGATGATGTCGAGGCTGAACAAATCAAACAACGGACGCACTCTCCCCATACTTCGTTCGGGTGGCCCCGACGTCACCGGCGCAGGCAGCATGCCCGTCATGCCGCTCAGGAATCGGATCCCAACCGCCTTGATGCCACGGCCCGCATTTGGCGAGTCGGGTCAGCGCCAGCCAGCATCCGCGAACCAGCCCATACTCGGTAAGGGCGTCGACGGTGTACTGGCTGCATGTCGGAATGAATCGGCACGTCGCTGGCCGCAGCGGCGACACCATATGCCGATAGAGCTGGATCAGAAAAATCAGACCGCGCGCCACCGCCCTACCGGCACGGCCCGCCGCGTCGGTGCACCTGCGCCCTTGTGAGCTCACCGGGGCCGCCCCATCAGCTCACGCACGCGGCACAGCCCGGTCCGTAACTCGTGTTCCAGCCTGGCTGACGGCAACTCACGGCTACCCGGAAGCGCGCGGATCACTACCCGGTCGCGTGGATCCAACTCCCCCAACACGCCTCGCGCGACATGACGCAATCGGCGCGCCACGCGATGTCTTTCGACGGCGGAGCCCACCGACTTGGCGATGATCAGTCCGACCCGTGGACCCGGTG
>NZ_DASRBZ010000259.1:0-2396 GCF_035653355.1 Mycobacterium sp.
ACGACTACCACGCCGGGTTCTTCGTCGGCGTCAGCATTGCTGCGTTCTGTCCGAGGTATTCCGGGTAGAGCTGACTCCGTCCTGGTATCCAGTGGACGTGTGGCCGGTGGTTCATCCCGCCGATGGCGGCCGTTGCATCACTGTCCCCTTGAGCTCCAAGCCGTATTCGAGATCTTCGTACTTTTGCTGTTTGCGTTTGCGCCAGCCACTGCCCGCCGAGATCGGCGGCGGCATGATCGGCGGCAGCACGGGTAACCCGGATTCGCCAGCGGGAAGCGGGGATACGGCGGAGGCAAGCTGCACCGGCGTTTGCGGAGGAGGCAGCAGCCCGACGACAGCCGGCGGCGCGGTCAGCTTTCCCATCGACACCCCGACGCCTACGGCAGCGGTGGGCTCTGCGGAAAGCCCAGCGGCACCCAATGCACCCAACCCTCCTGCTGGTCCCAGTGCCGCCTCACCTTCCGAGAGACCTTGGCCGATTTGGCTGCTCACACCTTGAAGTGCCTGCGCCGAGCTGTTCTGCGCCAAGTAGCTGAGCAGGTTGATCGGGAATCCGGATGAGATGAACTGGTTGGCATAGGTATTCGCCAGCCCGAACCAGCCGCTTTGTGGGTCGAAGCTGGTAATCGACGACAACGTCGAAGCCGCCGACGACGTGTCCGCACCGGGCGCCGCAGCAGTGGTAGCGGCGGGCACCACATTGGCCTGGGCGGCGTGGGCGGCCTGGGCGGCCACCCCGCTCGGATTGGTAACCGACGGGGGCGACGCCAACTGAGGCAGCGTCGTTGCCTGCGCCGAGGCGGCCTGGTAGCGACTCATCGCCGCCGAGTTATTCAGCCACATCCTGTGGTATTGGTCTTCGGTGTCGGCGATTGCCGGGAGATTGCTGCCAAACCGGTTGGTGGCCAGCAACTGTGCCAGCCGCGTCCGGTTAGCCGCGACCTCTGCGGTGGGAACGACCGCAGCGCGAACGGAATTGAATGCCGCCGCCGCCGCCTGTGCCGAAGCCGCTATCTGCTGACACTGCTGCGCGGTGCTGCGCAGCCAGCTCAGGTAAGCCTTGGCGGCCTGAGCCATCGCCATCGAGGACGGACCATGCCACGTGCCGGTTAGTGTTGACAACACACCGGCATAGCTTTCGGCATGTTCGTCCAGAGTGCTGCCGAGCCGTTGCCACTCCAGGAAAGCTTCCATCAGTGATCCCGAACCGGGTCCCGAGTGGATAAGCGCAGAGGTGATCTCGGGCGGCAATGCCATGAACTGCATGACGCAGAACATTGACTACCGCGGGAAAACTTTCGGAACATGGCGTTGACGACGGTGAAAAAATCCCCGGAACATTGAGCATCAAGGTGCGTGTTCGCGGTCTGCGGCTCGAACGATCTCAGCTCACGAGATGGCGTTGACCGCGGTCGACAATCGCGACTTGAACTCGTACGGAATCGGGACGTAACCGTTGTCCGTTAGACCGTTCTGGCCGGCGCTGGTTGTGCTTTGCAGAAACGCTTTTACGGCTGTACCGACGCGCGAATCAGGATATTTCGAGCACACGATCTCATACGTGGCCAGCACGATCGGGTAGGAGCCGGGTTGGTTCGGCCGGTAGAACGAGATCGTGTCGAGCGCTAGGTCGTTGCCCTTCCTGGTGAACCAGGCAGCAGAAATCGTCTTACCCACCGAGTCTGGGCTGATTGCTACCGGATCCGGGCCGGCCGACGTGACGACCTTGGCCACGTCGAGGTGTTGCGCCTGGGCGAACGACCATTCGATGTAAGTGATTGATCCTTCGGTGCTTTTGACGGCGGCAGCGGCGCCGTCGTTGCCTCTGGCCCCTTCGCCGACGCCGCCGTTGAACTTCTTTCCGGCACCGTTGCCCCATCTGCCATTGGACGCGGTGTCGAGATAGCGTTGGAAGTTGTCCGTGGTCCCGGACTCGTCGCTGCGGAACACGACGTGAATCGGCTCAGCGGGCAAGGCGACACCTAAGTTGAGCAGCTGGATGGCAGCATCGTTCCAGGTAGTGATTTGGCCGTTAAAAATTTGGGCCGCGGTCGCAGCATCGAGGTTCAACGAAGTGAGACCGTTGACGTTGTAGGCGATTGCGATGGGCCCGAACACCATCGGCAGGTTCCACACTGGCGACTTGCAGCGCTGCTCCGCCTTCGTGTACTCGGCCTTGCTCAGTGGTGAGTCCGATCCACCGAAATCGGTTTCGTTCCCGATAAATTCGCTGATACCGGGACCGGAACCATTGGCGGTGTAGTTCACGGACTGCCCCGGGCAGGCTTGCTCGAAAGCCCTGACAAAACGCGTCATTGCGTTTTCTTGTGCCGTCGAACCACTGGCCTTCAGGGTCGGCTTGCCGCCACAGGCCACCTTCACCCCCGACGACGAGG
>NZ_DASRBZ010000260.1:0-2113 GCF_035653355.1 Mycobacterium sp.
AAGTACGAGGCAGTCGAGGACTGGGAGCTGGCCGACCCGGCAGGGTTGCTCGGCTTCGCCGCCGGAACCGGCCCGGACGAACAGGAATTGGCGGCGGTGTACTTCGATACCCCTGACCTGCGCCTGATCCGCGAGGGCATCACGCTGCGGCGTCGAGAAGGTGGGTCCGACGCGGGCTGGCACCTCAAGCTGCCGGCAGGCGCGGACAGCCGGCAGGAGTTGCGGCTACCGCTGGGAGGCACCGCCCGCCGCCCGCCAGCGGAACTGGTGGCGTTGACGCGGGTCTATACCCGCGGCGCCGCGCTGGCCCCGGTGGCTGAGCTGACCACTCGGCGGCGCCGCTGGGTGCTCGCCGACGATGGCGGGCAGGCGATCGCGGAACTCGTCGACGATCACGTGACTGCCCGGAGCATGGGTGAGCAGACCACCACCGTGTCCTGGCGCGAGGTGGAGGTTGAACTCGCCGAACACGCCCAGGCCAAACTACTGGACCGCATCGAACGCCGGTTGCTCCAGATGGGCGCCCAGCGTGCGGGCTCGTCGTCCAAGTTGGGTCGGTTGCTGGCCGATCGGACACCGGCCGGCGTCAGCGCTGCCAAGGCCAAGCGGACTCGGTCGGCGGGCGATGTGGTGCGGGCGTACCTGGCGTCACAGGTTCGGCAGCTGCGCCGGTATGACCCGCTGGTGCGGCAGGACGCGCCCGACGCGGTTCACCAGATGCGGGTGGCCGCTCGCCGGATGCGCAGCACGCTGCAAGCCTTCGGTCGCATCCTCGACCGGGACCAAACCCGGGACGTCACCACGGAGCTGAAGTGGGTGGCCGGCGAGCTGGGCGGGGCCCGAGACGCCGAAGTGATGGCCGAGCGTTTCACGGCGATACTCGCCGAATTCCCCGACGAGCTTAAGCTCGGGCCCGTCGAGGCTGCGTTCACCCGCTCTTTTGAGCGCCGGCAGGCCGACGCCCGCGCCGCCGCTCTCGCGGCCTTAAACAGTGACCGCTACCTGGCCTTGCATGACCGGCTCGACGCGTTGCTGGCTGATCCGCCGCTGACCAACCGGGCCAGCCGCAAAGCCAAGACGGAGCTGCCCAAAAGTGTCCGGCGTGCCTACCGTCGCGTCGAATCCCGGATGGCCGACGCTGACCGCCAACCTCCCGGGCCGGAACGTGACGTGGCCCTGCACGAAACCCGCAAGGCTGCCAAACGCCTGCGCTATGCCACTGAGGCCGTCGAGCCCACGCTTGGCAAGCCGGCCGCCCGGTTACGCAAACGCCTCAAGGCCGTCCAGCAACTCCTTGGCGACCATCAAGACACCGCTGTGTCGCGACCGGTGCTGCGCGAACTGGCCGTACAAGCCCATCTCGATGGTGGCAACGGCTTCACCTACGGTCTCATGTACGCAGCCGAAGCTGCGCGCGCCGAGCAGGCCGAAAAAAGCCTTCCAGCTACGTGGAAGCAGATGCGCAAGCGCAAAAACACCGCCTGGCTATACGCATGAGTCGGTGCAGCAAACCGTTGATCTAGTAGCGAGCCGTTATCCCGGCGCCCCAGGCCACGCCGGGCGCGAATGAAGGGGTTGGCCACCTCGGTGCAAGCTGATTTCCGTATCCACAGGACCGAGCCGCGGCCGCCGTGATGTCGGCACCATCGGGGCCGGGGTCGGCCAAAGCGCCCCGGGTGTCTTCTGCTGTTCCGGGTATCGTGGCCCGGTGCATGAGCCCGAGCCTGGCGTGGAACTTGTCAAACCAGGCGACGGACTGATCGGACCAGACGACGAACTGATCGGACCAGACGACGCCGAGATGCTGCTGACCGTCGATACTCGCGGCCACGCCGACGCCATCATCGTGGCGGCGACCGGTGAAGTCGATGTCCTCACCGCTGCCCGACTGCCCGCCGCGCTGGGGTTGGCGCTGCGTCGCGCAGCGACCGGCGGCGTGATCGTCTGCGATCTGACCGGTGTCGCACCGTGGACGAGGCCGTGCATGAAAAACCATGATTCACCGCGTATAGCTACCCCACCGCAGGCTCAGACAACTGATGCATCGAATTACGCAATACCGTGCATGACGCACGTTGGTGCAATCGATCAGGGTGAGGGGATGGACCAACCA
>NZ_DASRBZ010000261.1:0-10016 GCF_035653355.1 Mycobacterium sp.
GATGAGGTCGTCGCGGGCATGGATGACGAGAGTTGGCGCACCGATGGTCGGCAGGATCGGCCGGACATCTATCAGGAACACCGATTCGACTGTCGCCCGTGCCATCCCCGGGCTCGCGCTCATCCGCTCCAACATTGCGAGCTGGCGAGTCGAACGGACCGACGGCACCAGATACCTAAGTGCCGCACCGCTGCCCCACGCCGAACGGATGGCGCGGCCGAACTCCTGGAAGCCGGCAATCTGCTCCGTCGATGGCGTGTAGTCCTCACCTAACTCGGTTACCCAGCGCGCCCGCAGGTCGGCCGCATCGGCTTCGAGATCGTCCCACCCGGTGAAGCCCGTGTACGCGAACGTGCCGGTGAGGATCAACGCCCGCGTTCGCTCCGGTCGTTTTGCCGCAAAGACCATCGCGGCCGGCCCGCCCTCGCTGACCCCGAAAATGACCGCTTTGTCGAAGCCGACCGCGTCCATGACGGCCTCGATCTCGGCCGCTCGATCATCCAGCGTGCGAACTTTCGGGACGGGGTCCGACAGCCCGACGCCGGCCTTGTCGAATAGCAGTATGCGACAGAAAGTGGATAGCCGTTCGAAGAAGGCCTCGAATTCGGGCATGGTCCAATACAATTCGATGTGGCTGACGAAGGAACCTGCGAAGACGAGCTCGACCGGCCCGTCGCCGAACATCTGATACGCCAGGCTGAGATCGCCACACGACGCGTATGACGTTTCCGCCACGGCATGAGCGTACTGCGGCCGGGCGCTAGTCGTACCGGATCTACTGCATCGCACCCCGACGTACGACAACGTCGCCATTACCACCGTTGTAGAAGCCTGCCGGCGCTGATTGGTTCGGCGGCTGTTCAGTAGCAGGGTCAGGCGTGTGTGCGACTAACTGGCTCATGACCGCGTGGTGAAGTCCGCACAGACGCTTGAGATTTAAGGCTGCGTTTCGACGTGCGGTCGGCCGTTGGTGTAGGCGATGGTGCCGTGCTGGAAGGTCTGTTGCCATCCGCCAGGGACGTCCTGCTGATCGGCGGTCGGGTACCCCAGCGGCCCGGCCGGGCCGCCGTAGTCGTTGCGCCAGGTGTCGCGGATGGCACCCAGCACGACATGCGCACCGGTTTGCGGCGTCCAGTAGATTCCGCCGCCCTCGAACTTGGTATAGCGGCCGCCGCCCGGGCCCGGCTGCTCGTTGCTGATCGGCGAGCCCAGCAGGCTGTTCGACGCGCCCACTTCGTTGTATTTCTGCAGGATGGCGCCTTGCAGCAGGAATTTGCCTGACGTGGCTGCGAACCACTGGGTGGTGATGCCGGCCGCGCTGGTCGGGACGCTCGGGTCTGGCGTGCTCGAGCAGCCGGCGGCAACGATTCCTGCGATGGCCATCACAACGGCTAGGCGGCCGACAGTCATCTAGGGCTTCTCCTGTGGGTCAGCGGATCGGCTGCCGCGAGCGGCGGTGCGCCGTCCCCCGGGCAGGCGGTCAACGAAGCGGCCCAGCCGCGCGACCGTGTTGTCGAGAGGGTCCACGATTTCGGTGAGCCGCTGCAAAGTCGGCAAGATTTGGGCTACCGACTGAATTTCGGCGGTGAGACGTTCGGCCTGGGTGTCGATGCCTTGTGCGGCTTTGGTCAGGCCGGTGATTTCCCGGGCGATCTCGGCTGAGTTGCGGTCGATGCCCTTGGCGCTTTTGCTCAGATCGGCGAGGTTGTCCGCGATGTACTGCGCTGAGCGGCGCAGCTCGGCGATGTCGTCGAGGGCTCGGTCGGCGCGATCGATCAGCCGCGCCAGCCCAATGGCACGCCGCACGGTTAGCTGCGCCGACTGCGCCGTCCAGGCCACCACCGACCGTGGATCGGTCAGCGCGAGCGACATGGATCCCGTGCCCTGGGCCATCGCGGTGTCTCCGTTCTGATGAATAGAACGCGACCGTAGCATTCCCGACCCGGCCAATACAACGGTGCCGTAAAATTGTGGTCATGCCCGTGCAGGAGCGCCCGCGCCGCAAATACGCCCCGCGGCTATCACGCGAGGCGCGTCGCGCTCAGCTGCTGGATGCAGCGCTGGAGGTGCTGGCCGGTTGCGAGCTGCATGAGCTCGCCATGGAAACCGTTGCCGCCGCGGCAGGCATCGCAAAACCCGTGGTGTACACGGTGTTTCGCACCAAAGCGGAATTGGTCGCAGAACTGTTGGCCCGCGAACACCAGCGCGGCATTGCCCAGATCGCCGCGGCAATGCCCACCGATCTCACGACACTGGGGCCGGCCGGCGCCTACGCCGCGTCGATCACCGCGTTCCTGCAAGCCGTGCTTGCCAATCCGACGCGTTGGCGGCTGATCCTCACCGCACCGGACAGCGCTCCGCGCGCCTACCGAGACTCGCTGCGCCACACCCGCTCGGCGATCTTGGCGCAGGCCGAAGAACTGTCACGCGCCGGAACGGCGCTGATGCCCCGACTAGCCGGCGTGGATCCGCATTTGCTCGCCCACACGCTGCTGTCGTTCGCCGAGATGCTGGGACGGCTGGCCGTGCGCCATCCCGAGGCCTACCCGCGCGAACGTCTCGAGAACTTCGTCGCCACGTTGACGGCGCTGCTTGGCCAGACCCAACCGCATAACTTCTAGTTCAGCGAGATGAACGCGGGCTGCGCTCGTTGAGCAGATCGATGACTTGTGCAGCGAGTTGCTCGATGTCGGCGTTGGTGGTGTCGAGCACAAGATCCGGGTGATCGGGTGGCTCGTACGGCGCGTCGACACCGGTCAGACCGGCGAGCTGGCCGCTGCGCGCCCGCGCGTACAGGCCTTTGGGGTCGCGCTTTTCGCATTCCGTCAGCGGCGTGGCGACATAGACCTCGATGAAGGGCAGCTTGGCGGCGTCGTTGAGGGCGCGGGCGATCTCGCGGTCAGACTTCAGCGGGGACACCAGCGACGCCAGGGCGACCACACCCGCGTCGGCGAGCAGCCGAGTCAAATGCCCCACTCTCCTGATGTTTTCAGCCCGGTCGCCCGGCGAAAAGCCAAGGTCGTCGGACAGCCCGTGGCGCAGGTTGTCGCCATCGAGCAGATAAGCCACCCGTCCCGATTCGACCAGCGCGCGCTCCACTGCCACCGCGATGGTCGACTTGCCGGAGGCGGGCAGTCCGGTGAACCAGATCGTGGCACCCGGTTGTCCGGTTGCCCGCCATCGGTAGGTGCGGTCCAGCGCCGACGGGTGCCAGCGGATGTCGGTGCGCGGATGTGCGCCCGGCTTGATCTCCCGCGCCTCGAGGATGGTGCCGGCGCCGACGGTGTCGTTGGTGGACTCGTCGATCAAGATGAACGCGCCGGTATCCCGGTTGTCGGCGTAGGGGTCGGCGACGACGACCGAGCTGGTGCGCAGTGTGACCGTGCCGATGTCGTTGAGCGCCAACTCGACTGGACCGTCGAGCTCGTCGAGCGTTTCCGGGTCCACTCGTGAGTGCAGCGCCTGCACGGTTGCCCGCACGGTTTTGGTGGTCTGCTTGAGAGCCAGCCGGTCGCCGGCGCGCAGCGGGGTGTCGACGAACCAGCACACCGTGGCATCGAGCTCTCGAGCCAGCACCGGTGGAACTGCGTCGTCGGCCGCGCTGATCAGCACGTCACCGCGCCCCACGTCGATGTCATCGGCCAGCTCAATCGAAACCGACAGCGGCGCAACAGCTGTCGTGCGGTCGTCGTCGAGAGTGTCCAGCGCGGTCACCGTCGAACGGGTGGCGGCGGGCAGCGACACCACCGGATCGCCGACGCTGAGCGTGCCCGCCGCGAGCCGCCCCGTGTAGCGGCGGCGGATGTCGGCGGTGGGCCGCGACACCCACTGGATGGGCAGCCGCAGCCGTGATGCCTCGGCCTGCGGCGCCGCCAATTCGACGCCTTCCAAGTACTCCAGCAGGGTGGGTCCGCCGTACCACGGCGTGCGCTCCGAGCGGTGCACGACGTTGTCGCCGAGCTTGGCCGCAATCGGAATCACCGTGATCTCCACGCCGCCGAGGCGGGCCGCCATCTGACGCAGCTGATCCTCCACCTCGGTGAACCGGACCTGGTCGAAGGCGACGAGGTCCATCTTGTTGACCGCCGCGACAAGGCTCTTGATGCCTACCAGGTTCGCGATCCAGGCGTGCCGCCGCGTCTGGCGCAGCACCCCGGCGCGAGCGTCGACCAGCAAGATCGCCACGTGCGCGTTGGATGCGCCGGTGAACATGTTGCGGGTGTAGCGCTCGTGGCCGGGAGTGTCGGCCAGGATGTAGCTGCGGGTGTCGGTGGAAAAGAACCGGTACGCAACGTCGATGGTGATGCCCTGTTCGCGTTCGGCGCGCAGGCCGTCGGAGAGCGCAGCCAGGTCGGCGATGCCGTCTTCGCCGGTGACGGCCGCCAGGTGATCCAGGGGCAGACTGTCGGTGTCGTGCAGCAGCCGCCCGATCAGCGTGCTCTTGCCGTCATCCACCGAACCGGCAGTGGCGATGCGCAGCAGCTGCCGCGTTATCCCCTTGGGCGGCAAGGTCTTTTCAGCGCCCGTCATCAGAAGTAGCCCTCGCGCTTGCGGTCTTCCATCGCCGCCGCGGAAGTGCGGTCGTCGGCGCGGGTTTCGCCGCGCTCCGACACCGTCGCCGCTGCGATCTCGGTGATGACCCCGCTGATGTCGGTGGCGCGCGAACGCACCGCACCGGTGATGGTCAGGTCGCCGACGGTGCGGTAACGCACCCACTCCACCGCGGAGCGTTCCCCGGGTCCCGGCTCGGCGTACTCCGACACCGCCAGCAGGATGCCGTCGCGTTCGAACACCTCGCGTTCGTGGGCGTAGTAGATGGACGGCAGCTCGAGGTCTTCTAGCTCGATGTAGCGCCAGACGTCCAGCTCGGTCCAGTTGCTCAGCGGGAACACCCGCACTTGCTCGCCCTTCTTGATCCGCCCGTTGTACAGCGACCACGGCTCCGGGCGCTGCGCGCGGGGATCCCACTGGCCGAACTCGTCGCGGAAGCTCAGGATGCGCTCCTTGGCGCGGGCGCGCTCCTCGTCGCGGCGGGCACCGCCGAAGGCCGCGTCGAAACCGCCGGCCTCCAGCGCGTCGAGCAGGGTACGGGTCTGCGCCCGGTTGCGCGACGCCCCCGGCCCGGGGTCCGGCACGCGACCGCTGTCGATGGATTCCTGCACCGAGGCGACGATCAGCTTGTGCCCATGGCCGGTGACCCTGCGGTCACGGAACTCGATCACCTCGGGAAAGTTGTGGCCGGTGTCGACATGCATTACCGGAAACGGCAGCGGCAGCGGGCGAAAAGCCTTCTCCGCCAACCGAAGTAGCGTTATCGAGTCCTTGCCTGCCGAAAACAGGAGCACCGGCCGCTCCAACTCGGCGACCACCTCGCGGATGATGTGCACCGCTTCGGCTTCCAGCAGCCGCAGTTCGTCGACGCGCCGCGCGTCCGTCGACGCGGTGTTAAGGACCGCGGGCTGGCTGTTTGGCATCAAGAAAGACTAACCAAAGCGAAATTCCAGCGCAGATATGGCTTACGTTCACAGTGAGCAAAACTCTTTCTGGGTATATGCCGGTTCACAGGTGCGGCAGAAGGTGGCGGGCTAGGCGATGAACCCGATAGAGCGGGCCGCTCGTGGCTTCGACGGGTGGCAGCAGCGGCATCCCGTGGTCGGTTTTCCGATCGCGGTGATCAAGAAGTTTGGCGACGACCAAGCGGGCTATCACGTCTCGCTGTTGGCCTACTACGGCTTCGTCGCGGCCTTCCCGCTGCTGCTGGCGCTGACCGCGATCGTCGGTGTAGTACTGCGTTCGCACCCGAAACTGCAACAGCACCTCGTGAATTCGGCGTTCGCCGAGTTCCCGATCGTCGGCGGCCAAATCCATCAGCAGCTGGGTGTGGAGCACTTCGGGAACACCTTCACGCTGATCATCGGCATTGTGGGTTCGCTTTACGGCGCGCGGGGATTCGCCTATTCGCTGCAGAACACGCTCAACACGCTGTGGGCCGTTCCCAAAGTGGATTGGCCCGGCTTCCCACACCGGTATGTGCGCACCGTGGTGACCCTGCTGATGCTGGGGTTGATCGTCGTGGTGACCGGCGCCTCGAGCGCGGCGGCGGTCAAGGCGGCGTCCTGGGGGTTTGGCGGCTGGCCGGCGCGGACGGTCAGCTTCGTCGTGGGCAGCGCGCTGGGCACCGGGTTTTTCCTGGCGCTTTTTCGCGCCTCGGCCGCCAAGCACGTGGTCACCCGCGCCATGATTCCCGGCGCCGCGATCAGCGCCGTGGGCTGGCAGCTGCTGCTGATGGCCGCCGGAGACGTCGTCACCCACCAGTTGCGCCACGCCCAAGCCGTCGCCGGATTCTTCGGCGCGGTGCTCGGCCTGCTGGCGTGGCTGGCGCTGCAGGCAACGCTGATGGTCTACGCAATCGAATTCGACGTCGTGCGCGCCAACCGCTTGTGGCCGCGCAGCATCGTTCAGCCACCGCTGATCGATGCCGACAAGGCCTACTACAGCCAGGCCCTTCGCACCGAAACGCGCCGTCCCGAACAGCGGCTCGACATCGCCTACGAGGCCGCCGAGCAGGACGAAGAGTCGCCGACCGGATAACCGTCCCACCACAAACTTGACACCAGTAAAGTTCCGCCCATGGACAACATCAGCGGCAAGACCGTCGTCATCACCGGCGCCGCCCGTGGCATCGGCCACGCGACCGCGAAAGCGCTGCTGGGCCGGGGTGCGCGGGTGGTGATCGGCGACCGCGACGTCGACGTCCTCGAGAAGGCCGTCGCGGGCCTCGCCGGTCTGGGCTCGGTGTCCGGTCATCCGCTCGACGTCACCGACCGCGAGTCGTTCGCGGCGTTCCTCGACAAGGCCCGCGCAGACGGTGGCGGGCACATCGACGTGCTGATCAACAACGCCGGGGTGATGCCGGTCGGTCCCTTCCTGCAGCAGTCGCAGCAGGCGATCCGCTCGGCGATCGAGGTCAACTTCTACGGCGTGCTCAACGGCTGCCAGCTGGTGTTGCCGGAGATGGTGCAACGCCGCAGCGGACACGTCGTCAACATCGCGTCACTGGCCGGCATGGTGGCCGTGCCCGGACAGGTCGTCTACGCCGGCACCAAGTTCGCCGTGGTGGGCCTGACCACCGCATTGGCCGACGAGGTCGCCCCGCACGGCGTCACCGTCAGCGCGGTGCTGCCCACCTTTACCAACACCGAATTGATCTCGGGCACCCACCCCAGCGCCGCGCAGAAGCCGGTGGCGCCCGAGGACGTCGCCGCCGCCGTCGTCAAGCTGCTCGACAAGCCCAAAACCCAAGTGTCAGTCCCCGGTTCCGGGCGCTACATCGCCACACTGGCCGCGCTGCTACCGGCGCGGGGCCGGCGCTGGCTCAACAAGAAGATGGGTAACGACACCGTATTCCTGCACGTCGACAGCAAAGCCCGCCAGGCGTACGAGGACCGCGCGCAGCACGCGATCGGAGTCGTCGAGCACACCGACTAAGCGTCGGTCAGCTGTCGAGTCGCTGAATAACCGCCCTTGAACTGCGGCGACGGCATAGCCTCGGGTGATAACGATTGAGCGGGGCGGAGGCTGGAAATGACGGACGTGAACCCGCATGCCTACAACACCGCCTGGCAATTTCGCGCCGACGCCTGGTGCCGGCTCGAAGAAGCCAGCGAGCGCTTATCGACCGCAGCGGCCCGCGGGCGCGATCCCGCGCCGAGCATCGAGACGGTGGAGGGGCTGCTGGCTCAGCTGCGGCCGTTCGAACGCTACTGGGCCTTCCCCGGCATCCATGTGTTCAACCAAACGCACCGCCTCTTCGCCACCGGCGCGTTCGACAAGTTCGGCAGGACGGTCGCCAAGATCAACCGCGCGTTGGTCACCGAGTCCTACCGCACCGGCGTGCTCGGATCACCGCTGGAGGGTGAGAACGAGGCACTGAATGCGGGTCCGGCGATCGCCGAGGTGCTGGGGCACCACCGGCCTACCCGCCCGTACTTCGAGCTGCTGATCGTGGCGACGATGAGCGAGGCCGAAGAACGGGCGCTAGCCAACGAGATTCGCAGCTGGCGCCGACCGGACGACGCGTTCGTCTACGAGATTGTGGTGGTCGGCAGCGGTGACGAAGCAGTGATCGCCGCGCGACTGAACGCCAACGTGCAGGCCTGCGCGATCACGCGGAGATTCTCGCACCGCTCGCGCCGGGATCTTTCCGCGTTGGCGCACTTCTGCGACGCCCATGTCGCCGAAGACCTCGCCGACCACACGCCTGAGGAGCGGGCCGAGATTCTGGCCAAAGCACTCCGCGAAACCCGGCCCGAGATCGACCTGTATCTGATTACCGAGCTGGAAGTGGAGGACGTCGCCGCGCGGCTGGGCCACCACTTCCGCCGGGTCTTCCACGCCGGGGAGGGCACACTCGACCGGCACCTGTCGCTGCTCGAGGGTGTCGCGGCGCGCTACCGGACCCCGTTTTTCAGTGCTCTGCGCGAATACAGCCACCGGCCGACCGGGGTCTTTCACGCGCTGCCGATTTCGCAGGGCAAGTCGATTGTCAACTCGCACTGGATCTCCGACATGGTCCAGTTCTACGGGCTGGAACTGTTTTTGGCGGAGACCTCGGCAACCTGTGGCGGGCTGGACTCGTTGCTGGAGCCGACCGGACCGCTGCGCGAGGCACAACAGCTGGCGGCCAAGACGTTCGGCGCGCGGCAGACCTACTTCGTCACCAACGGCACCTCGACCGCCAACAAGATCGTCGAGCAGGCGTTGGTCGCGCCCGGCGACATCGTGTTGATCGACCGCAACTGCCATCAGTCCCACCACTACGGGCTGATGATGGCCGGCGCCCAAGTCACCTATCTGGACGCCTATCCGCTCAACCAGTATTCGATGTACGGCGGAGTGCCGCTGCGCGAGATCAAGTCTCGGCTGCTGGCCCTGCGCGCGGCCGGCAAGCTCGAGCGGGTCAAGCTGCTGGCGCTGACCAACTGCACTTTCGACGGGATCGTCTACGACGTCGAGCGCGTGATGGAGGAATGCCTGGCGATCAAGCCCGACCTGGTATTCCTCTGGGACGAGGCATGGTTCGCGTTCGCGCGGTTCCACCACGTCTACCGCAAGCGGACGGCGATGCGCGCGGCGCGCGTGATCCGTGAGCGGCTGCGCTCGCCGGAATATCGGCGGGACTACCACGACTACGCCGAGCAGCTCGCCGGCGCCGACGACCAGACGATGCTCGATACCCGCTTGCTGCCCGATCCCGCCGCGGCCCGGGTGCGGGTTTATGCCACCCAATCCACCCACAAGACACTCACTTCGCTGCGGCAGGGCTCGATGATCCACGTCTTCGACCAGGACTTCGACCAGAAGGTGCAGGAGACGTTCCACGAGGCGTACATGGCGCACACCTCCACCTCGCCGAACTACCAAGTCCTGGCGTCCCTCGACATCGGCCGGCGGCAAGCCGACCTCGAAGGCATGGAGCTGGTGCAAAAGCAGGTCGAAAACGCGATGCAGCTGCGCGATGCGATCGACAAACACCCGCTGCTGAGCAAGTACATGCATTGTCTGTCTACGGCGGAGATGATTCCGGAGCAGTTCCGCCCCTCCGGCCTGGACCAGCCACTGCGCACGGGCTTGACGAACATGGCCACCGCTTGGGGTCAAGACGAATTCGTGCTGGACCCCAGTCGCGTCACCCTGTACATCGGGCTCACCGGCATCGACGGCGACACCTTCAAACGCACCGAGTTGATGGACCGCTACGGGGTGCAGATCAACAAAACTTCCCGCAACACCGTGCTGTTCATGACCAACATCGGCACCACCCGAAGCTCGGTGGCCTACCTGGTGGAGATCCTGGTCAAGCTGGCCCAAGAGCTCGACGAGCGGGTCGCCGACATGAGCTTGACCGAGCGCGCGCACCACGAGCGGGCGGTGCTGCGGTTGACGACGCCCTCGGCGTCACTACCCGATTTCAGCGGATTCCACGCCTGCTTCCTAGAGAAGAATGGCGATAAGGC
>NZ_DASRBZ010000262.1:0-2391 GCF_035653355.1 Mycobacterium sp.
CCGCTGCACTGCCATCACGAGAAGCTCGTGATTGTCGACGGCACAACAGCGTTTGTCGGCGGGATCGACCTCACTGACATTGATGGAGATCGCTTGGACGGGTCCCCGCACCCGTTGCGGCCCGGTCTCGGCTGGCACGACGCGGCTGCAGTGCTGACCGGCCCGTCTGCGGCCGACGTCGCGGAGCACTTTGCGCTGCGCTGGGAAGCCACCACCGGCGAACGGCTGTCGCCGGTCAGCCGTCCCGATCCCGCGGGTGACAGCCGCGTCCAGGTCGTGCGCACAGTGCCCGAAGGAACGTATGCAGCCCTGCCGCGCGGCGATTTCACGTTGCTTGAGGCCTACATCGGCGCCTTGCGGAGCGCCCGACGCCTGATCTATCTGGAGAATCAGTTCCTCTGGAGCGCGGAGGTCGTCGCCGTGCTCCGCAATCTGCTTCAAGAACCGCCGACCGAGGAATTTCGTCTCTGCATCGTGCTTCCCCAACGGCCGAACAACGGCAGGGACGACACACGCGGGCAGCTCGGCGTGCTACAGGAAGCTGATCGCGAGCACCGCCTTCTCGCCGGCACCATCGGCCCGGCGACGGCGAGCGCACCCGGGGTGTACGTACACGCAAAGGTGGGAATCGTGGACGATCGTTGGTTGACGGTGGGATCTGGCAACCTCAACGAGCATTCGCTTTTCAACGACACCGAGGTGAACGTTGTGAGCGACGATGCGCGGCTCGCGCGCTCCCTCCGCGAACGTCTATGGAGCGAGCATGTTGACATTGATTGCATCGGCCGTGATCCACTCGCAGTGCTCGAGGAGCTCTGGCGGCCCAGGCTCGTTTCCGGCCACCGCCCTATGAGCGGCTTGCGTCCGTTACCTGCGGTGTCCCGTCGCAGCGCGAGACTGATGGGCCCGCTCAAGGGCTTGCTCGTCGACGGCTGATGGCAGTCACCTCGCCAAAGGTGTCTGACCGGATCAATCCCACTTGGTAAGGTTCAGTTCGATCGACATGGATCTGCTGAGCGGCATCTCGGCGTCTCTGGCCCAGCCATGGCTTGTCACCTCCTCGCGTCGTCGGGTGTCAACTACGGTGACACCACAAGCAGGATCTTTGTGACAGCAGACAAAAGATGAGCAGCGAAGGTCTGATTTTGGTCACCGGAGGCACCGGCGGCCTGGGACACCGGGTGGTACCGCGGCTGGTGGCGGCGGGGCGGACGGTACGCGTCCTGAGCCGCAAACCACACGCGCCGGACCGCGCCGTCGAGTACATGGTTGGCGACCTCGTCACGGGAGTGGGCGTCGAAGCGGCGGTCGCCGGCGTCGATGTGGTCCTCCACTGCGCCGCCACCGGCAGGATCAAAAAGGACACCGCCCAGGCGCGGAATCTGGTGCGGGCCGCCCAGCAGGCGGGCGTCCGCCACCTGATCAACATCTCAGTGGTGGGTGCCGATCGGATACCGGTCAAGAGCGGCCTCGACCGGTCGATGTTCGGCTACTTCGCCGGCCAGCGCGCGGTCGAGTCGGCGTTCGAGGAGTCCGGCATCCCCTGGACCAACCTGCGGGCGACCCAGTTCTACGACGGGTTCATGCTGGTGGTGCTCAGAGGCATGTCAAAGCTGCCCGTCATCCCCGTGCCGCGCGGCGTGCGGTTCCAGCCGGTCGACACCGACGACGTCGCTGCTGAGCTGGCTCGGCTCACGCTCGGCGAGCCGGTGGGAGAGGCACCGGCCATCGCCGGTCCCAAGACCTACACGCTCGACGAGCTGCTGCGCAGCTACTTGAAGGCGGTCGGCAAGCGGCGCTGCCTGCTGCCGATCCGGGTCCCCGGCGCTGCCGCCGCCGCCATCCGCGGCGGCGCCAACCTCGCCCCCGACCGTGCTGTTGGCACCCGGACCTGGGAGGAGTATCTCGCCGATTTGTCAGGGCAGCCGTCGACCGCGGCGCGCGCGGCCACTTAGCGTTCGCTCGCTCCATTCATCACCTCACCGGGACTCCGTTCACGAGACGTTCGCGGCGTGTGAACCAGGGCCCAAAGTGAACCATGTGGCCCGGCCGGTTACAGGCATCGGTGGAGCGCAACGACGCCGAATCTCACGCCGATGGCGCTTGTTCGAGTGGCCATACCTCGACGACACCGTGAGCTACAGCGCAGGGGGTGTGCGAGGCGATCTCCACCGCCTCCGCGATGGTGGCGGCCTCGATCAACGCAAATCCGGCGATGGGCAGCGCCGAGCTCATGAAGGGGCCGCTCTCGATCTCGACCGCAGCGGCGTCGTGGTTCCGGACGCACACCGGATTGCCGGCGATTCCCACCACGGCCCCTTCGCTCTGCAGTCGCGCGTCGTGGTCGTGCGCGGCATCTCGTACGGTCGGGTCAGTGCGCTCGTAGCCCTC
>NZ_DASRBZ010000263.1:0-2758 GCF_035653355.1 Mycobacterium sp.
CCGGTCGAGGGCATGCTGGCGTGCCAGTGCAAGCATGGCTCGGCTGCTGCCGAGCAGCCACCATCCCAGCGCTCGCTGGCCCACGGCCAACGGCACCGGATCACCCACGGACACACGGTGAATCGGAAGGTCACCGCCCAACGTCGAGCCTGCCTCGTCGGTGCGTTCCCAGACCACCCACGACCCACCCGCGAACGGCAGCGGCACCGTGCCGCCGCCGTCACGTCCAGCGGCACACAGCACGACGTCATTCAGCACCGGCGCATGAGCACCGGTCTCACCAAGCAGACGGAATACCAACGGGATAGCGGTGTCCCGCATTTCGGCCAGCATGTCGAGCCAGCCCAGTTCGGCTAGCGCCTCGTCGAGCTGTCGGCCCGACACTGCGGTCATCGTCTTGCGTAGCGCATCCTCGAGCAGCTGCAGGGACTCGGTGTCCACGTTCACTCCTTGCCCAAGTCCAAAAGCCGGCGCGCGATGATATTGCGCTGGATCTCCGCGGTGCCGCCATAGATGGTCGCCGCGCGCGAGTACAAAAACTCGGTCCGCCACGAGGTGTCGTCGAGCTCGATGACACCCGGCAGCAGATCGCGGGCCGTGTCATACAACCGTTGCTCGGCAGTGGCCAACAGCACCTTGTCGATCGAGGTCTCCGGACCCAGCCGCTGCCCCTCGGCCAGCCGGTGCAGCGTTGCACGCGATCGGCAGCGCAAGACGTGCAGCGCCAGATACGCCGATCCGAGGTCGTAATCGGCGGGGTCGTTCACCTCAGCGATAAGTCGATCGAATCGTGAATAGAGGTAAGCGATCCGCTGCCAAAAGCAGGTCGAGCGCTCGTAGGGCAACAGGTCCATCGCCAGCCGCCAGCCGTCTCCCGGCCTGCCCAGCATGCGGCCAGCCGGGACCACCACGTCGTCGAAATACACCTCGCAGAATTCGTCGACGTCGTGCATCGTGCGCAGCGGCCGGACCGTGATACCGGGCGTGTTCATGTCGACGAAGAACGCCGTGATCCCGTCGTGGCCGGCTGCGGTGCGGGTCAGCAGCACGCAGCGGGTCGAGTATTGCGCGAAGCTGGTCCAGACCTTCTGACCGTTGACGATCCAGGCTTCCCCCTTGTTGCCACGCGGCTTAGCACGGGTGGACAGCGATGCCAGGTCGCTGCCCGAGCCCGGTTCGGAAAACCCCTGACACCATTGCTCCTGACCGCTCAGAAGGCGCGGCACCATTTCCGCGGCGAGGTCTGGAGGCGCGTAGTCGATCATGGTGGGGGCGAGCACCTCGACCATCGAGTACGGGCCCGGCTCGGCCAGACCGCGACCGACTACTTCCTCTCCGACAATCGCCCGCAGTATCGGGGGGCCGCCCAATCCGCCGACGTCGACCGGCCAGCCGTAGCGCATCCACCCGGCCGCATAGAGCGCCGAGTGGACTCGGGCGAGTTGGCGCATATGGCCTTCGAGCGAACGATCCGGCCCCGGTGTCAGGTCGTGGTCGCCGAGCCACGCACGCAGATCCGCCCGGAACTGCTCGACGTTCATGTCGGCGACGGGCGCCCGACTGCGTGGGGGCGCCCCGAGTCATGGACGCCGCTGCGACGGATGAAGGTCATGGCACGGGTTTTCAGTCGCCAGCCTTCGGCGGTGCGGGCATACGTGTCGCGGTAGTAGCCGATGCGCATGTCATGGGTTGCGTGCTCGATGAAGCACAGCGGCTGAGTGCCGCTCGCGGTGTCACCATCGATGTCGACCAACGCTGTCCCCGTGAGGAACAAGCCTTTCGGCGCGGCCGCGACCAGCTCCGGGAACTTGTCTAGGTGATAGGTCTCCCCGAAAGCGCTGTAAGTGCCGTCCGGCGTGAAAACCTGGATAAGGCCGTCGATGTCCTGTTGGGTGATGGTGACTGCGTAGCGGGCAAGCAGCTGCTGGATCTCGACGAGGTCGTCAGTTCTTGTTGGCATACACCTTGCCGCCTTTCATGACGAACTGCACGTGCTGGGTAACGGCTATGTCTTCCAATGGATTTCCCGGCACCGCGATGACGTCTGCGAGCAGCCCCTCGGCCAGCCTGCCGCGGTCGGTGGCATCGATGAGCTCGGCGGCGGTGACCGTCGCGGCGCGCAGCACCGCCGCCGGCGGCAGGCCGAGCTCGACAAGCGTGACGAGTTCGTCGGCGTTGCGGCCGTGGGGAATTGCCGGTGCATCGGTGCCGACAGCGATCTTGACCCCTGCCTCGTAAGCGGCCACCACGGATTTGCGCGCCCGCGGAAACATTTCGGCTGCCTTTGCTTGCAGCTCGGGCGGCGCGTGGGTCACGTCCATCGCATCGGCAAGCCGCCGCGTCGTCACCAGGAAGGTGCCCTGGCGCACCATCAGCGCGATCGCGTCGTCGTCGACCAGGAAACCGTGTTCGATGCAGTCGATCCCGGCCGCCACCGCGTGCTTGACGGCATCGGCGCCGTGCGTGTGTGCAGCGACGCGCAGACCGCGCCGATGCGCCTCGTCGACGATGGCTCGCAGCTCGTCGTCCGAATAATGTTGGGCACCAGGCGGACCCGTCAATGACATGACACCGCCCGATGCGCACACTTTGATCAGCTGGGCGCCGTGCTTGATCTGGTAACGCACCGCTTTGCGCACTTCGTCGACGCCGTTGGCGATGCCTTCCTCGACTGTGAGCGGCAGTACGCCGGGTGCGAGCGCCTGAAACATCGTCGGGTCCAAATGCCCGCCCGTGGGCGTGATGGCATGACCGGCCG
>NZ_DASRBZ010000264.1:0-6155 GCF_035653355.1 Mycobacterium sp.
CCGACGCCGTTGATGCAGCCGCCACCACCGCCGGGGCCACCGCCGCCACCGCCGACGCCGGGAATCTGACCGCCGCCGCCACCGGGGCCACCACCGCCGCTGGGCCCGCCGGGAACGCCGCCACCCCCGCCGCCGGGACCACCGCCACCAGTGGGACCGCCGGGGATGCCGCCGCCTCCGCCGCCGGGTCCGCCGCCACCAGTGGGTCCTCCCGGAACACCACCACCGCCGCCAGGTCCGCCCGGTGCCGGCGACGATGGCGCCGGGGTGACGCTCGTCGTCGTCGTAGTCGTCTTGGTCGTGGTGGTGGTGCTTGTGTGTCCACCTTTACCGCCGCCACCACATCCGACTGCCAAAGAAAGCACGGCCGCACCGCCGATCAGCGCGACCGCAATTCTTGGCTGGGTTTTCATCAGACCCTCACTCTCATCAGGAGCTCGCACTGTTTCAAGCCCGCCCCTCTGTACCCGGATTGCACCAAAATAAAACGTAATGACAGCCGCGGTCGGCGATTACGGCATTATCGTGAGTACGTCAGTGAGTGGGCCGCTCGAGACCGTACCTGCGTACGACATCGTCCAGCCAGTCCGGCATCCCGTAGGTCAGGCCGTATTTCTTTGCCAGCTCAGCGAATTCGGGCAACTCATGGAGCATCGGGGCAGCCGGATCATCTGCGTGGGACATCAGCAGTTCACCCAGTTCTCGAAAGTAGTTTTCGAACCCGCCGGGAGTAATCACTTCGATGATGCGGCCCGGTTCGGTGCCGGCGTTCCACATCGCATGCATTTGCCCGCGCGGTTTGGTGATGTAGCCGCCTGGGCCGAGGACCACCTCACTGTCGTCGGAGCGAAACCCGATTTCACCTGCTAGCACGATCGAGTGCTCGTCCTCACGGCTGTGCATGTGCGGCGCGGTGATCGATCCGACCTCGAATGGGTGCTCGACTATCGCCACCTCTCCCCCGTTGGTTCGGCTGGACAGCTTGAACACGGCCCCAAAACCGGGCAGCGCGACAGTGTCTCCCTCCCCTGGCTGCACGACCGTGACCTCGGTTCGGTTCACATCTGCCATCTGACTTACCTCCTTGCTGTCCAACCGGATTGATTGGAGGACTCGTTGGGGCACTTAATTGGGCGGTCGGACGGTGAGCACGGTCTTTCCTGGTTGGCGGCCCGCCTTGGCGCCGCTGGCATATGCAGCGGCGCCCTGGCTGAGGGGAAACGTCGCTGCGATGGTGATGCGCAACGCGCTGGCGTCGGCGAGCGCGGCAAGGTTGGTGAGTGCGGTCGTGTCGGTGGTGACGATGAAGAAAATGGCGGTGATCCCTAGCTGCGCCGCTCGACCCTGGTCGGGTGGTGTCTGCAAGGTGATGAGTCGGCCGCCGGGGCGTACTAGGGCGTAGGACCGATCAAGAGTGTCGCCGCCAACCGTGTCGACGACGACGTCGAAAGCCTCTGTGCCTGTGGACAAGTTGTCGTTGCGGATGTCGACGACCTCATTGGCGCCGAGCGCCTTGACATAGTCGACGCCGCTGCGAATGGTGGCAGTGACGTGTGCGCCAGCCGCGGCGGCCATTTGTACGACGTAGCCGCCGACCCCTCCAGCACCGCCATGCACCAGAACGCGTTCGCCCACACCGAGGTGGGCGTGGTCGAACAACGCCTGTTGGGCGGTCAAGGCGGGAAGCGGTAGCGCCGCCGCCTCGATGTGAGACAACGAGAGTGGTTTGGGCCCAATATGGTCGGCGGGTACGGCGACGTACTCGGCAGCAGCGCCGTCGCGGTCGAACGGAACCAGCCCGTACACCTCGTCTCCGATCGCGAATTCGGTTATAGCGCTGCCAATCTCGGCAACTCCGCCGGAGAATTCATGAGACGGAATGATGGGGGTGCGGTCGACTCCGTCGCGCGTCCATGTCTCTTGCCAGCTGAGTTCAGCGAACGTGATGGCGGCAGCATGCACCTCCACCAGGATCTCCCGTTCAGCGATCGTTGGTAGGGGGGCTTGTTCGTAGACCAACACCTCGGGTCCGCCGCGGGTATGGGCACGCAGGGCATGCATCATGGGACCTGCCATTCATCCCACCCCGGTCGCTGCGGCGCTCGCCTGGTTCTCAGACGGCCACAGCGGTTGCGGCACTTCGACACCGAACGGTGCACCCCAGCGGTTTCGCGATGAAACCTCGTGCACGGGACGCCGATTGGCTGCCACACCCCATTTGCCCAGTGGATAGCCGAGGGCCAGCATGGCCGACATCGTCCAGCCTTCTTCAACGGGCACGCCCAGTAACTCGTTCACCCTGTCCTCGAAATTGCGGAGCACCATCGTCATGACACCGCCGACGCCCTCGGCGCGGGCGGCGAGCAACACGCTCCAGATCGCCGGATATATGTTGGCGCCGCCGAGGTCGTCGATGGCGAAGACGAAAAGCAACAGGGGAACTTCTTCGAAATGGTCGGCCAGATAGTTCCCCGAGCCTTTGATGCGGCGCATCGTTTCGGCATGAGCGCCCTGGTCCGCACCGGGCGCCGGCGCTACCATCGGCCCCGTCCCCGTCTGGAATTTCTCGTATTCGAGGGCTCGGGCTTGCCGGAACAGTTGGCCGAACTCGTGTTTCAGTTCCGGATCGTCCACGGCCACAAAGTGCCAGCGTTGAGTGTTACCACCATTGGGCGCGCGAATGGCGGCATCAAGGATACGAGCCTGAGTTTCCAGCGGAATCGGGTCGGGCCGCATCCGCCGCATCATCCTGGTGGTGTAGAGCGCTTCGTAGATGTCCATGATCTCGTCTCCTCGAGAGAGCTAGTACTTAGTTTGCGCTCGCTGCATTGCTACGACCGTCGCTTTCCGCGCCGCATTTCCCACAAAATGCGACAACCAAGGCCTCGAAGTTGATGCTGCTGACGCGACACGACCGCAGGTTCCCGACGTCAATGCGCGCTGACGACCATAAGCGCGCAGCGACCCGGGAATTGTCAGTGGTCCGTTCAGCGTCGCCTAGGCAATTGCGCGCCGATGATCGGCGCAATCTTGTCGGCCAGGTATGCGTGTCCTGCGTCGTTAGGGTGCACGCCGTCGGGTCCGATCAGATCGGGCCGGTCAACAAACCATCGGTCGGCAATCGGGTCGACGAACGATGCTCCAGCGCCGTGGGCGGCGCCGTTGAGGACATCACGAATCTGCAGCACGGATTCGGGTACATCGGCGGTCGGCCACGGCGGTCCGATCACCAAGAGCCTGCCGGACGGCGTGATGCGACGGGCCAGATCGAAAGCCTCGCGGGCCATTTCAGTTAGGCGAATCTGGTCGACGCCTTGGTCATTGCGGGAGCCGAAAAACACCACCAAGGCGTCGTCGGGCTTGACAGCTCGCGCAGTCAGATCCTCGAAAATGCTGCCGTGGTCGCCGGGAACCGCGTAGCCGGCCCGGCCCTCCGCCGCGACATCGGCGACAACCTGCACCCCCTGGTGAGACAGCGTCTGCCAGGCCAGAGCTGTCCATGCTTTCGGTCCCTGGCCGCCTTCGTCTGTGCCGGTGGTGTAAGAATCGCCGATCACCGCGATATGGTTCGGCGGTGAACTGCGGCTCAACGTGTGGTAGCGCATCACCGGCGCAGCGTGGTCGATGGCAGTTACAACCAAAACGGTGAGACAGATGACAATCGTGGCCACCCGACTCACTGTTACCTCCACTGCCAATGCGATCGCGTTGTCGCGCATCGCTACGACAGCCACCTTAGGGCCATAGCGAAAACGCGTTAGAACTCTAGCTGAGAGACTGGCTGGCACAGCATAATTGGCGTGCTCAGAAAAGCCCTTACACGGCGCGCACCGAAACCGCCGTCGGCTGAGCCGTCAGTACATCGTCGATAGTTTCGAGTTCAGTGCTCACCGGGTCCCAGAGGTGGTCGATCGACGTCTTCCGACTGGCCTCTTTAACATCGACCATCCTGCGCATCCACCGACGGGCAGGCTCTTCGACCAAGTGATACAGCAGGACCGAAACAGCGACTGCGAGCGCGAGCAGGCCCACGACGTTCCATTTCCACGGGAACGTCTGTAGCGTCAGCTCGAACTGTTCCACTGCCCATCCCCAGGCGGTATGCACCAACTCGTGCACCATGTACAAGCAAAACGAGATCTGCCCGCCGTAAACCATCAATCGGGTCGACAGCAGCCTCGGCAGACCGCCCACCCCGATAGCCAGCGTGATCACCAGCGGAACGAACAGCACGTCGACCACCCCGCCGCTGTCGTTCTCCACGACTCCGGTGATCGGGTGCGCGTCGAACCAGTACAGGACGCCCACCATGCTCGCCATGAGAAGCAGGGATAGGTACCCGGCCACGCGGCGCGCGCGGTGGGTGAGCCGCAACCGGCGCACCGCGGCACAGGCCAGCGCACCCGCGGTGAACTGCGTCACGATGCGGGGCAGCCAGCTCCACGGTGTGTAGAACTGGCCGCTGGTCAACAACAGAACCACCGGCGGCAGCGACGCGGCGACGGCCAGCCAAATCAGGGTCCGCGCGCGCGTAGCGTGCTTCATCCGGAAGATCACCAGCACCAGCAGACCGAACAGCAGGTAAGCCAGCCACTCGGCGCTGATCGACCAGGCCGGCCCGTCCCAACTCGAGCCGTCGAAGTACGGCTGAAACCACAGCTGCACGAGCAGGATCTGGCGTACATAGCTGACCGCCGTCAGCTGACTGGCATCGGGCGACGGTACGTGACCGACATGGAGGGTGAAGATCACCCACAGCGCCGCCAGATGCAATGTGACCAGGTACACCGGCCACACTCTGGCCAGCCGCAGCCACAGGAAATGTGCGGTCGCCCGCGCCGACCAGTTGCGGCCCATCCGCTCCAGATAGTTCCAGGTCAACACGAACCCGCTGAGGATGAAGAACAGATCTACGCCTTGCGCACCACAGTTGAGCACCGGCGCGAGCGCGTCCCGGAAGTCAGGTGACGCATCGCTCAGCATCGGCCGGAAGTGAAACAGCACCACCCATACTGCGGCAACGATGCGCAGTCCGGTCAGAGCCTTGATTTCTCCGCTGCGCACGATGCTCATTCCATGTGGACTCTGCTGTTCGTTCGCTTTCAGGTCGGCTGGCCGGGCGCTTCGCAGCCCCGCGACAGGGCACCGGCAGCTTTAGCAGAGTAACAGCGCGACCACCGCAATGCCGTGCAAGGGATCCGGTGTGGCTTGTCGCGCGAAGTGGGTATCGACACCGGATCAGCTGCTGCCGCAGGACTTTATCCCAGCGGCTGACTTCTCGGACGCGGGCGTGGATTACGTTGCAAGCGAGCGTATTCGCTGATTTGGTCCAGCTGAGAAGTGTCTTGGCGCATACTCGAACCTACTCTCAGGGCGCTCGCTCGATGCGCTTCAGGACCTGACTCGCGGGCCGTCGAATCACTATCCCGGCAGTCATTCGGACAAAGTCTTGACTCAGTCCAGAAAAGGGGCCATATTTCTCTTGTGCCCTCCTGGCCGGAGTACGCGAAACAGCTGCGTTTGGCCGATTTGCGTGTGACGCGCCCCCGAGTTGCGGTGCTCGAGGCCGTCGAGGCGCATCCGCATGCCGACACCGAAACAATCTTCGACGCAGTGCGCTCCGGCTTGCCGAGGGTGTCCCGCCAGGCCGTGTACGACGTCCTGCATGCCTTGACCCGCGCGGGCCTGGTGCGGCGCATCCAGCCATCCGGCTTCGTTGCGCGCTACGAATCGCGTGTCGCCGACAACCACCACCACCTCGTCTGCCGGTCCTGCGGGGCCATCGCAGACGTCGACTGCGCCGTCGGCAAAGCGCCGTGTTTGACCCCGGCCGACGACAACGGCTTCGAGCTCGACGAGGCCGAGGTCATCTACTGGGGTCTTTGCCCCAATTGTTCGACGTCCTGATTACCGATTCACTACCCCGAAAGGAAGGACCAAGTGTCCGAAAGCGAAAACCCAGCCATCGAGGCTCCGACGCCCACGGCGCATCGGCCCATGACGAACCAGGACTGGTGGCCGAACCAGCCGGATTTGTCGGTGCTCAAAAAGCACGCGCCCCAAGCCAGTCCGATGGGCGAGGGATTCGACTATGCGGAGGAGTTCAAGAAACTCGACGTCGATGCACTGAAGCGCGACATCTTCGAAGTGATGAC
>NZ_DASRBZ010000265.1:0-8786 GCF_035653355.1 Mycobacterium sp.
GAGTACTGCAGCATGTGGACGTCGACGTGGCCGAACTCAGCTGCCAGCACATCGAGATCCACCGGCCGGGCGTCGTTCATGTTGAACGCGGTTGTTTCGCCGTCCGAAACGACCAGCGCCGAGTCGCCGATCGGGCCGTCGGCGGGTGCCCGAAGCGCGATGATCATGACATCCAAGGCGCCCTTGGGGCCGTCGACGCGGTGCTTGACCGAGTCTTCGGTCTCGAAGAACCGGTGAAATCCCAGTTTTTCCAGCTCAGTGCGCAGGTCGGGCACCGGATAATCCGGCAGCAGCACCACCGCGTCCTTGTCGACGTGCTCACGCAGCAGCTTCGCGTCGAAGTGGTCTTTGTGCAGGTGCGAGATATAGAGGTAGTCGCATTGGCCCAGCCGGTCCCAGTCCAGCGTGCTGTTGTCCGGGAACGGGAACCACGACGCGAAGTAGGCCGGGTTGACCCAGGGGTCGCACAGGATGCTCCCTGCCCGGGTCTCGATCAGGAAGCCGGCATGGCCGACGCTGGTGACCTGCACTAATGCCTTTCCGACGACGTTCAGACCGGTGATGTGCCGCTTTTGAGCTTAGCGGCAGGACCATGCGCTATGCCGTCGATGCCCTACAGGCAGGCGCCGGCGAGGCCGCAGCCAAGCCGGGCTGTCACCCTAAGGGTCCAAACGGGTGAACTGGCCGTGCCGGTAATGCTCGACACAGGTGGATCGCCTGACCTTGCCGCTGGTGGTAATCGGTATCGAGCCGGGTGCCACCAGAACGAGATCCGCGACGCTTAGATTGTGCGAGTTCGAAATCGCCGCGGTGACTTCGCGTTTGATGTCGGCGAACTGTTCGGCGATCTCCTCGTCGGACTTCCCGCGCTTCTTGGCTTCGATGATGACGACAAGCTTCTCGGTGTGTGCATCCGGAACCGCTATCGCCGCGCAGCGACCCTTGGTGATCTCTTGGACCGTCGCTTCGATGTCATCGGGAGAGTGGTTGCGCCCGTAGACGATCAACAGGTCCTTGATGCGGCCGATGACGAACAGCTCGTCGTCGAAGACGAATCCCGAGTCACCGGTGCGCAGCCACGGCCCCTCCGGCGTGCCTGCCGAGGGCGCGACGAGCGTTCCGCGGAAGGTAGTTTCAGTTTCGTCGGGCTTGCGCCAGTAGCCCATCGCGACGTTGTCGCCGTGTACCCAGATCTCGCCGACGGTTCCCGCCGGGCACTCGACACGGGTGTCGGGATCGACAATGCGGATCGACGGTGACTGCGGCATCCCATAGCTGACCAGCGGTGTGCCAGTACCGCTTTCGCAGCGCTCCGCCTTTCCGGCGGTAAGCTTCTCGGTTTCGAAGGACACGATAGACGGTGGTTGGCCTGCTTTACGGGTCGCAACGTATACCGTTGCCTCCGCGAGTCCGTATGACGGGCGGATCGCCGCTTCGCGAAGATTGAAGCGGGCGAACCGCTGCGTGAAACGCCGCAGCGTCGCGGGATGTACCCGCTCACTACCGGTGGCGATGACAAGCACATCGGACAGATCCAGTCCGGCCATGTCGTCGTCCGATGTTTTTCGCGCGGTCAATTCAAACGCGAAATTCGGTGCTGCTGAGTACGCATGGCTATTGGTCGCCAGTAGTTGCATCCACCGCGCCGGCCGCTGCAGAAACGCGACCGGACTGGTGAGCACAGCGGGAAGACCGGTCAAAATCGGCCCGCACATTCCCAGATACAAACCCATGTCGTGATAAAAGGGCAGCCATGACACGACAGTGGTGTCCGGCGGGGGAACCTTTCCGTAGTCCGCGAAGTAATCAGACGTCAGCTGTTCAAAATTGGCCAAAAGATTTCTGTGCGACATCATGACGCCCGCCGGTGAACGGGTCGACCCGGACGTGTATTGCAAATACGCCGTACGGGGATGGTTCTCGTAGCTGATACCGGATCCGATCGGGCCGTCAAGGTTCAGCGAGTTCACCTCGATGACCGATGGAGCGGCTTCGCCGGACTGCAACTTGATGTGTTCGGCTACGGTGCCTGCGACTGCGGACGTCGTCAGAACGACCGCAGGTGAGGCGTCATGCAGCACCGAACTAACGCGCTCATCCGCCACTCCACCCAGCGGAACCGAGAGCGGAACCGCAATCTGTCCCGCTTGCAACGCGCCGAGAAACGCGATGATGTAGTCAAGTCCCTGTGGCGCCAAAATCAGCGCGCGGTCGCCGGTAGAGCCGTGCTGCCGAAGCACATCAGCGACATTGAGCGTGCGTCGATACAGTTGCGACCAGGTTAGGCTTTCCGCAACCCCGGCCCAATCCTGCTCGTAGTCGATAAACGTGTACGCCGTGTCGTTGGGCTGTAGGCTCGCGCGCTCGTACAGCAAGGTCAATATGGAAGTGTCTACCACGCGCGTCAGGTTACCGTGGCCGTCGCCGTCGCGAGCCAATTCCTTGGTCACTTAGGTGTAACTCTTCGAGCAGAACCGATCACCCAGTGAGCAGCGATCGCCTACAGTACAAATTCGAATCGGAGGGGAACGAGTAGTGCCGACGTAGGCATCGCGGGAGGCTAAGCGGGTGCCACGCGTCAATGAGCGCACAGGCTACAGAGTCGTTGCTGTGAGGAGGCGGAATGGTTTCGTTCGGGGCGCTCGATGATCGTACGGACCGCTCACCCTCGGCGAATGCTGCGACCAACAACGGCACTGCGTCGGTGACTCCGGTTGCGATCATCGGTATGGCATGCCGGCTGCCCGGCGGTATCGACTCGCCTGAGCTGCTGTGGGAGACGTTACTGCGCGGCGCTGACATGGTTACCGAGGTTCCGCCGGAGCGCTGGGACGCCGACGAGTACTACGACCCCGAACCCGGGGTGCCGGGCCGTTCGGTGACGAAGTGGGGGGCCTTCATCGACGACGTCGGCGGCTTCGACGCGGATTTCTTCGGGATCAGTGAGGCAGAGGCCACCGCGATCGATCCGCAGCACCGGTTGTTGCTGGAAACCTCTTGGGAGGCTGTGGAGCACGCGGGGCTCAACCCGGGCGGGCTGGCCGGCTCGAACACCGGTGTGTACGTGGCTTTGGGCCATAACGATTATCAACTGTTGGCCGCCGATGCCCACGCCTTGGAAGGGCCGTACGGATTTCTAGGCAACGGTTACTGCATGGCCTCAGGACGGATCTCCTACGCCCTGGGACTGCATGGTCCCGCGTTGACGGTGGATACCGCATGCTCGGCCGGCTTGGTCGTGGTGCACATGGCGTGCCGCAGTCTGCACGACGGCGAATGCGACCTTGCACTGGCGGGCGGTTCGGCGGTTGCGCTGGATCCGCGCAAGTTCTCCGCGGGGTCAGCGGGCGGCATGCTGTCTCCGACCGGACACTGCAATGCCTTCGATGTCGGCGCGGATGGGTTCGTGGCCGGCGAGGGCTGTGCCGTGGTGTTGCTCAAGCGGTTACCGGATGCGCTGCGCGACGGTGACCGGATATTGGCTGTGGTGCGCGGCACCGCGTTGAACAACGATGGCCGCACGGTAACCATCACCACGCCGTCGCGGGAAGCGCAGGTCGCGGCGTACCAAGCTGCATTGGCGACGGCGGGTGTCGACGCGGCCAGTGTGGGCATGGTGGAAACGCACGGCACCGGTACCCCCACTGGCGATCCGATCGAATATGCCAGCCTCGCAGAGGTTTACGGCATCGATGGGCCCTGCGCGCTTGCAGCCGCGAAGACCAATTTCGGGCACAGCCAGTCCACCGCAGGCACGTTGGGTCTGATCAAGGCCGTCCTGTCTCTGCAGCATGGCGTCGTCCCGCGAAATCTGCACTTCAGCCACCTTCCGGACGAGCTGAACCAAATCAAGACCAATCTCTTTGTGCCGCAAGAAAATACGCCGTGGCCGACGAACGGACACACGCCGCGACGGGCGGCGGTGTCGGCGTACGGGTTCTCGGGGACCAACGCCCACGCCATCTTGGAGCAAGCTCCTGAGACCGCGGAAACCAGTGCGCAGCACAACGGGGAAGCGGAGGCAACGGCGACACCCCAGCTCATTGGCGACGACCCGCTGCATCCGGCTTCGTCGCGCTTGCGATCGCCGCTGCTGTTCCCGTTGTCGTCGACCTCAGCCGACGAACTGCGCCGCACCGCCGGCCGGCTCGCTGACTGGGTGCAGGCGCATGACGACGTGGCGTTGCCGGATCTGGCCTACACGATGGCGCGTCGACGCGCACACCGTCCGGTGCGCACCACCGTGATTGCGAGCAGCCGGTCGGAGCTCAGTGAGGCGTTGCGGGAGGTCGCCGACGGCGATACGCCGTATCAGCCTGTGGTCGGCCAAGATGACCGGGGACCGGTGTGGGTGTTTTCCGGGCAGGGTTCGCAGTGGGCGGCAATGGGCGCACAACTGCTCGCCAACGAGCCGGTGTTTTCCGCCACCGTCGCGCAAGCCGAGCCGGTGATCGCCCGCGAGTCCGGGTTCTCGGTGACCGAGGCGATCAAGGCGGCTGAAGTCGTGACCGGCCAAGACCGCATCCAACCGACGCTGTTCACCATGCAGGTCGCCTTGGCCGCCACCATGAAGTCCTACGGGGTGCGTCCGGGCGCGGTCATCGGGCACTCGCTCGGTGAGGCCGCGGCAGCTGTTGCCGCGGGTGCGCTGTCGCTGGAGGACGGGCTCCGGGTGATCTGCCGACGCTCACAGCTGATGTCCCGCGTCGCCGGTGCCGGTGCTACTGCATCGGTGGAACTGCCGGCCCAGCAGGTGCTTTCGGAGCTGACCGCCCGCGGGATCACCGATGTGGTGGTGGCGATCGTGGCCTCACCGCAGTCCACGGTGATTGCCGGCGCCGCCCAGAATGTTCACGATCTGGTGGCGGCCTGGCAGCAGCGTGATGTGATGGCCCGCGAGGTCCCCACCGACGTCGCTTTCCATTCGCCTCAAGTCGATCCGATCCTCGACGAGCTGACCCAAGCGCTCGCAGACCTCAACCCGATGTCGCCGGAAGTTCCGTTCTATTCGGCGACGCTGTTCGACCCGCGCGAGCAACCAGTCTGCGGTGCGCGCTACTGGGCGGACAACATGCGCCGCATGGTGCGGTTCGCTGCGGCGGTACAGGCCGCACTAGAGGATGGCTACCGGGTCTTCGCCGAGCTCTCACCGCATCCCCTGCTCACCCATGCTTTGGAGCAGACCGCCCGCGGCCTCGACATGCCCCTGGCCGCTCTGGCCGCCATGCGGCGGGAGCAGCCGCTGCCCTACGGGCTGCGGGGCTTCGTGGCGGACCTGCACAATGCGGGCGCCGCGGTCGACTTCTCCGTGCTCTATCCGGGCGGACGGCTGGTCGATGCGCCACTGCCGACCTGGACGCACCGTCACCTGATGTGGAGCCGCGACAATCAGGAGTCCCAGATACACGGCGGTTGCACCGTTTCCGTGCATCCGCTGCTGGGCCCGCATGTGCAATTGCACGAAGAACCGGAGCGCCACGTGTGGCAAGGAGAGGTCGGCACCGCCGCCCAGCCGTGGCTTGCCGACCACCAAATCCGCAATGTGCCCGTACTCCCGGGTGCGGCGTACTGCGAGATGGCGCTCGCCGCGGCTCACGCCGTCTTCGGCGAGGCCGCTGAAGTTCGCGACATCCGCTTCGAGCAAGCGCTGCGGCTCGATGAGCAGACGACCGTCGGCGCATCGGTGACGTTGTCGTCGCCGGGCGTCGCCGACTTCACCGTCGAGACCAGCCAGGGCGGCCAACAAGTGCGGCACGCTGCCGCGGTCCTGCAGGGCGGCGAGGACGAGCAACCGCCGACGCGCGATATCTCCGCGCTGCTTGCCGGGCATCCGGGTCGTGAGGAAGGCGCCGACGTGCGTGCGCGGCTCGACCAGCGTGGAGTTCAATTCGGTCCGGCGTTCACCGCTCTCGGCACCGTGCACACCGGCGAGGGCGAAACCCACACCGTCCTGGCGGAGGTCGCGCTGCCCCGCCAAATCCGCTCGCAACAAGATGCGTACGGCGTGCACCCGGCGCTGCTGGATACCTGCTTCCAAACCATCGAGGCGCATCCGGAAGTCCGGACCCTGGCCGAAGAAGTGTTGGGCTTGCCGCTGGGTGCCCGGCGGATACGCATCTACGGTCCGGTTCGCAACGCCAGCTACTGCTACGCACGGGTGACCAAAGCCGATACGTCCGGGGTGGATGCCGACTTCGAACTGCTCGACGAGCACGGCGCGGTCCTGCTCAGCCTGCAGGGCGCGCGGTGGGGCACCAGGTTCTCCGGGAACGCGCACAAAGACCGGTTGCTGGCCGAGCGGCTGCTGACCATCGAGTGGCGGCACCGCGAATTGCCCGACGCGGAACACGTCGAGGCCGGGGCCTGGCTGCTGATCAGCACCACCGCTACCGCGGACGTGGTGGCCACCAAGTTGACCGATGTCCTGAAAAACCATGGTGCGCAATGCGCCACGATGTGCTGGCCACCGCAGGCCGACTACGCATCCAACCGAGAACAGCTGGCAAATCATCTGCGGGCCGGTGGATTTAACGGTGTGGTGATCCTGACCGGACCGAAGAACGGGGACGCCGACGACCAGTCCCCGCGACTGGGCCGCGAGTATGTGCAGCATCTGGTCCGCATCACGCGGGAATTGCCGGAGATTTCTGGCGAATCGCCGCGTCTTTACGTCGTGACGCGCAATGCCCAGGCGGTGCTGGCCGGCGACCGACCCAACCTGGAGCAGGCCGGGCTGCGGGGCTTGTTGCGGGTGATCGGCACCGAGCATCCGCACTTGCGCGTCGCCCAGATCGATATGGACGAAGCCACCGACGCCGAACGGCTGGCGCAGCAACTGCTCGGCGACTCCGAAGAGGACGAGACCGCCTGGCGAAACGACGCCTGGTATACGGCGCGGTTGTCCCTTGCTCCGCTGCTTCCCGAGGAGCGCAAAACCACCATCGCCAACCATGAGCGCGACCGGATGCGCCTGCAGATCCGCACACCAGGTGATCTGCAGACGTTGGAACTCGTTGCATGTGACCGGGTTCCGCCCGGACCGGGACAGATAGAGGTCGCGGTCACCGCGTCCAGCATCAACTTCGCCGACGTGCTGGTGGCGTTCGGCCGCTACCCCGCTATCGAGGGGCGGCTACCGGAGCTGGGCACCGACTTCGCCGGAGTCGTGACTGCGGTCGGTCCAGACGTCACCGACCACAAGGTCGGCGATCATGTCGGGGGTCTTTCCCCCGACGGGTGTTGGGGCACATTTGTCACCTGCGACGCGCGCCTGGCAGTGGCGTTGCCGACGGGGCTGTCCGATGGGCAGGCGGCGGCGGTGACCACCGCGACGGCCACTGCCTGGTACGGCCTGCAGGACCTGGCCCGCATCAAGAGCGGCGACAAGGTGTTGATCCATTCCGCGACGGGAGGTGTGGGACAGGCGGCGATCGCCATCGCCCGCGCCGCAGGAGCCGAGATCTTCGCCACCGCGGGCAGCGAGGAGCGCCGACAGCTGTTGCGCGACATGGGTATTGAGCACGTCTACGACTCGCGAAGCGTGGAGTTCGCCGATGCGATACGCCGCGACACCGAAGGCTACGGCGTCGACATCGTGCTCAACTCGGTCACCGGCGCCGCTCAACGCGCGGGCCTGGAACTGCTGTCCTTCGGGGGACGATTCATCGAGATCGGCAAGCGCGACATCTACGGCGACACCCGGTTGGGGCTCTTCCCGTTCCGCCGCAACCTCGCGTTCTACGGCGTCGACCTGGCGTTGATGACCGTCACCCACCCCGACCGGCTGCGCGACGTGTTGACGAGGGTGTACCAGCTCACCGCCGAGGGCGTGTTACCGATGCCGGAGAGCACGCACTATCCGCTTTCCGAGGCTGCCACGGCTATTCGGGTGATGAGCGGTGCCCAGCACACGGGCAAGCTCGTGCTCGACATCCCGCGCACCGGGTCCAGCCGCGTGGTGGTGCCACCGGCCCAGGTCGATGTCTTCCGCCGCGACGGTGCCTACATCGTCACCGGTGGGCTGGGTGGCCTGGGCCTGTTCTTGGCCGAGAAGATGGCTGCATCCGCGGATGGGGCGGGCTGCGGGCGCATCGTGCTGTCGTCGCGTTCGCAGCCAACACCGGAGGCGCTCAACACTATTGATCGCATCCGGGGGATGGGTGCCGATGTCGTGGTGGAGTGCGGTGACATCTCTGAGGCTGGTACGGCACAGCGGTTGGTGGCCACGGCGACCGCCACCGGTCTGCCGCTGCGAGGTGTGCTGCATGCCGCGGCGGTAATCGAGGACGCCACATTGGCCAACATCAGCGATGAGCTCGTCGAACGTGACTGGGCGCCAAAGGTTTACGGAGCGTGGAACCTGCACACTGCGACCGCAGACCAGCCGCTGGACTGGTTCTGCTCGTTCTCCTCGGCGGCCGCGCTGGTGGGCGCGCCGGGACAGGGCGCCTACGCGGCGGCTAACAGCTGGCTGGATGCGTTCACCCGGTGGCGCCGTGCTCAGGGGCTGCCGGCGACTACGATCGCCTGGGGCGCATGGGCCGAGATCGGGCGCGCCACCGCGCTGGCTGAAGGCGGCGGTGTTGCTATCGCTCCCGACGACGGCGCTTACGCGTTGGAAGCGCTGCTACGCCACGACCGCGGCTACACCGGGTATGCGCCGATCACGGGTGCGCCGTGGCTGACGGCGTTCGCCGAGCGCAGTCCCTTCGCCGAATCTTTCCGCTCAATGGGCCAAAACGCCGCGGGGACAAGCAAACTGCGTGCCGAACTCGACGAACTGCCTC
>NZ_DASRBZ010000266.1:0-5982 GCF_035653355.1 Mycobacterium sp.
TCGGAGACGCATTACGGCGATCCGCTCAGTGCCGCGCTGGCCTGGCAGGACGCCGGAGCTGAGTGGATTCACCTCGTCGACCTCGACGCCGCCTTTGGCCGCGGCTCCAACCGCGAACTGCTGGCCGAGGTGGTGGGCAAGCTCGACGTGCACGTCGAACTGTCCGGCGGCATCCGCGACGACGACTCGCTGGCCGCAGCACTGGCCACCGGATGCGCCCGGGTCAACCTCGGCACCGCTGCGCTGGAAAACCCGGGCTGGTGCGCCGAGGTGATCGCCGAGTACGGCGACAAAGTTGCCGTCGGCCTCGACGTCCGCATCGTCGACGGCGAGCATCGGCTGCGTGGCCGCGGCTGGGAAACCGATGGCGGTGATTTGTGGGAAGTACTGGAACGCCTTGTCGCCCAAGGATGCCCACGCTTCGTCGTCACCGATGTCAGCAAGGACGGCATGCTCACTGGCCCCAATCTCGATCTGCTTCGCGCCGTCGCCGAACGCACCGACGCCCCGGTGATCGCATCCGGCGGGGTGTCCAGCCTCGACGACCTACGCGCCATCGCCACCCTGACCGGCAGCGGAGTCGAGGGCGCCATCGTCGGAAAGGCCCTCTACGCCGGCCGATTCAGCTTGCCGCAGGCGCTGGCGGCGGTGCGGGAATGACGAAGGACTTAGACGCGCTCGTGGCTGAGGCGTCGGCGATTCTCGACGCCGCCAGCGAGCAGTTTGTCGCGGGCCACCGCGCCGACTCGGCGGTCAACAAGCGGGGCAACGACTTCGCCACCAAAGTCGACCTGGCTATTGAGCGTCAGGTCGTCGACGCGTTGGTTAAATCCACCGGGATCGAGGTGCACGGTGAGGAGTTCGGCGGCGCGGACGTCGACTCGCCGTGGGTGTGGGTGCTCGACCCCGTTGACGGGACGTTCAACTATGCCGCGGGCTCACCGATGTCGGCGATGCTGCTGGGGCTTTTGCACAAGGGTGATCCGGTCGCGGGCTTGACGTGGGTGCCGTTCACCGGGCAGCGCTACACCGCGGTGGTCGGTGGCCCGCTGGTCAAAAACGGTGTGCCGCAGCCGATCCTGGCGTCCGCCAAACTGGCGGACTCGATCATCGGTATGGGAACGTTCAACGCCGACTCGCGGGGGCGATTCCCTGGCCGCTATCGGCTTGCCGTGCTGGAAAACTTGAGCCGGGTGTCGTCGCGGCTGCGCATGCACGGCGCCACCGGCATCGACCTCGCCTACGTTGCCGACGGGATTCTGGGCGGCGCAATCAGTTTCGGCGACCATGTCTGGGATCACGCGGCCGGAGTGGCGCTGGTGCGGGCAGCCGGCGGCATCGTGACCAACCTCGCCGGCGACCCGTGGACGCCCGACTCGCGGTCGGCTTTGGCGGCCGCGCCCGGCGTCCACGCCGAAATGCTGGAGATACTGCGCAGCACCGGCGGGCCGGAAGCCTACTGACATGTCTTCCGGTAACGGCCTTGCGGTGCGGGTGATCCCGTGCCTGGACGTCGACGACGGGCGAGTGGTCAAGGGCGTCAACTTCGCAAACCTGCGCGATGCAGGTGATCCGGTCGAACTCGCCGCGATCTACGATGCCGAAGGCGCCGACGAGCTGACCTTCCTCGACGTCACCGCGTCGTCGGCAGGACGAGCCACCATGCTCGAGGTGGTGCGCCGCACCGCCGAGCAGGTGTTCATTCCGCTCACGGTCGGCGGCGGGGTGCGCACGGTGGCCGATGTGGACGGTCTGCTGCGCGCCGGCGCCGACAAGGTGTCGGTGAACACCGCCGCGATTGCGCGCCCCGACCTGCTGGCCGAGCTGGCCCGCCAGTTCGGCTCGCAGTGCATCGTGTTGTCCGTCGACGCGCGCACCGTGCCGGCTGGGTTACCCCCCACACCGTCGGGCTGGGAAGTCACCACGCACGGTGGGCGGCGCGGCACCGGCATCGACGCCGTCGAGTGGGCGGTCCGTGGTGCGGAACTAGGGGTCGGCGAGATCCTGCTGAATTCCATGGACGCCGACGGCACCAAGGCCGGCTTCGACCTGGCCATGCTGCGGGCGGTGCGCGCAGCGGTCACCGTGCCGGTGATCGCCAGCGGGGGAGCGGGCGCGGTGGAGCATTTCGCGCCCGCGGTCTTCGCCGGCGCCGATGCGGTGTTGGCGGCCAGCGTGTTCCATTTCCGGCAGCTGAGCATCGGCGAGGTGAAAGCCGCCATGGCCGCCGAGGGAATCACGGTGCGATGACGCTGGATCCCGACATCGCGGCGCGCCTCAAGCGCAACGCTGACGGATTGTTCACCGCCGTGGTGCAGGAGCGGGTCAGCGGCGACGTGCTGATGGTCGCCTGGATGGACGACGCGGCGCTGGCCCGCACCCTGGAAACCCGTGAGGCGACGTACTTTTCGCGATCGCGTGGCGAGCAGTGGGTGAAGGGCGAAACGTCCGGGCACACCCAGTATGTGCATTCCGTGCGATTGGACTGCGACGGCGACGCAGTGCTGCTGGTCGTCGACCAAGTCGGCGGTGCGTGCCATACCGGCGACCACAGCTGCTTTGACGCCGACGTACTACTGGCACCGGAGGACTGACCGCGAGGTGGCGCGGTCAGGGAGAAGCAGCATCAACCAGACTGGCCCGCCCGCGCCCGCAACGTTTCCAACGCCTTGTCGGCGTGCGAGTTGAAGTTGAACTCACTGCCGATCACGTTAAGCACCGTGCGGTCGGTGTCGATGACGAACGTGGTGCGCTTGACCGGCATCAGCTTTCCGAGCAGCCCGCGCTTGACTCCGAACTGCTGAGCGACCGTTCCGTCGGCGTCGGACAGCAGCGGGAAATCGAAGCCGTGGTCGCCGGCGAATTTGGCTTGTTTGTTCACCGGGTCGGTGCTGATGCCGACCCGCAATCCGCCGACGGCAGCGAACTCGCTGGCCACGTCGCGGAAGTGGCAGGCCTCGCGCGTGCAGCCGGCTGTTCCGGCGGCGGGGTAGAAGAACAGCACCACGGGCCCGTCGGCGAGCAGGGTGCTCAGCGAGCGGGGTTTGCCGTCCTGATCGGGCAGTTCGAAGTTTGGCGCGGTGTCACCGGGTTTCATGGCGGTCAACGCTACGCCGGCCGCACTCGAGATGTCTGGAAAGATAGCTGCGTGCACGCCAACCTCGCCGCCGCCACTACCTCGCGGGAGGCTTTCCGGGCGCTGGCCGCAGAGCACCGGGTGGTTCCGGTGACGCGCAAGGTGCTGGCCGACACGGAGACCCCGCTGTCGGCCTACCGCAAGCTGGCCGCCAACAGGCCCGGCACCTTTCTGCTGGAGTCCGCGGAATACGGGCGCTCGTGGTCGCGGTGGTCGTTCGTCGGTGCCGGGGCGCCGTCGGCGTTGACCGTGCGCGACGGCGAAGCGGTCTGGCTGGGCGCGGTGCCGCAGGACGCGCCAACCGGCGGCGACCCGCTGCAGGCGCTGCGTGCCACCTTGGACCTGTTGGCCACCGCGGCCCTGCCCGGGCTGCCGCCGCTGTCCGGCGGCATGGTGGGCTTCTTCGCCTACGACTTGGTGCGGCGGCTTGAGCGGCTGCCTGAACTGGCGGTCGATGACCTCAGGTTGCCCGACATGATGCTGCTGCTGGCGACCGATATCGCGGCCGTCGATCACCATGAGGGCACCATCACGTTGATCGCCAACGCGGTGAACTGGAACGGCACCGACGAGCGGGTTGATGAAGCCTACGACGACGCGGTCGCGCGGCTGGATGTGATGACCGCCGCGCTGGGCCAGCCGTTGCCGTCGACCGTGGCGACGTTCAGCAGGCCGGAGCCCAAGCACCGCGCGCAGCGCACCGTCGAGGAGTACTGCGCGATCGTCGAGCGCCTGGTCCACGAGATCGAAGCCGGTGAGGCCTTTCAGGTGGTGCCGTCGCAGCGCTTCGAGATGGATACAGATGTCGAGCCGATCGATGTCTACCGGATACTTCGGGCATCCAACCCCAGCCCGTACATGTATCTGCTGCATGTGCCGAATGATGTTGGGGGAACCGACTTTTCGATAGTGGGCTCCAGTCCTGAAGCGCTTGTTACCGTGCAGGATCAGTGGGCGACGACCCATCCGATTGCCGGAACCCGTTGGCGCGGGCAGACGGAGGAGGAGGACCTGCTCCTGGAAAAGGAGCTGCTGTCCGACGACAAGGAACGCGCCGAACACTTGATGCTGGTCGATCTGGGGCGCAACGATCTTGGCCGGGTCTGCGTGCCGGGGACGGTTCGCGTCGAGGATTACAGCCACATCGAGCGCTACAGCCACGTCATGCATTTGGTATCGACGGTGACTGGGATGCTGGCAGAAGGCTGTACGGCAGTGGATGCGGTGCTCGCCTGCTTCCCGGCTGGCACGCTGTCGGGTGCACCGAAGGTGCGGGCGATGGAGCTGATCGAAGAGGTGGAAAAGACGCGCCGCGGCCTCTACGGCGGCGTGGTCGGCTACCTGGACTTCGCCGGCAACGCCGATTTCGCGATCGCCATCCGCACCGCGCTGATGCGCAATGGCACCGCCTACGTGCAGGCCGGAGGCGGGGTGGTGGCCGACTCCAACGGCGCCTACGAGCACACCGAAGCGACTAACAAGGCACGGGCGGTCCTGAACGCCATCGCCGCTGCCGAGACCCTCACTGAGCCTGACACCGGCGGCAATGACTAAGCCGGAGCGGCGCGGCCGACCGATGGTTTTGACCGCTCAGCTGTTGCTGGTAGTCGCCGCCGGCGGACTGTGGGCGGCGTCGCGACTGCCGTGGGTCGTCGTGCGGTCGTTCGACGGACTGGGGCCGCCGAAGACCGCTACCGTTTCCGGCGCGACGTGGTCCGCGGCGCTGGTGCCATTGGCGTTGTTGCTGCTGGCCACCGCCATCGCCGCGCTGGCGGTGCGGGGATGGCCGCTGCGGCTGCTGGCGCTGATGGTGGCGGCCGCGAGCTTGGCCAGCGGCTATCTCGCTATTGGTTTGTGGGCGCTGCCCGACGTGGCGGTGCGGGGGGCCGACCTCGCGCATGTACCGGTGCTGACGCTGGTCGGCAGCGAGCGGCGCTTCTGGGGCGCCGCGATCACGCTGGCGGCCGCAGCGTGCATGTTGGCTGGTGCAGCGTTGCTGATGCGGTCAGCGACGTGGGCTGGGACGACGAAATACACGACACCCGCGGCCCGCCGGTCGATGGCCGACCGCGACGACACCGCGGTGTCGGAACGCATGATGTGGGATGCGCTCGACGAAGGCAACGACCCGACCGATCGTCCCCGCGAGCGCGGCCCAGCGCCGGATCAAGATCCGCGACACGAAACTGACTCCGAGGGTCGGTGACGGCTGGCGCGCTCTCGCTCGCTACCCTTCGATGGACGTCGTCAATAAATCTGGCGGGGCTCGGCGAAAGGAACCGACAGCCATGAGTTCGGCAACCGTGCTCGACTCCATCCTCGAAGGAGTCCGCGCGGATGTTGCCGCTCGTGAGGCCATCATTAGCCTGTCGGAGATCAAAGCGGCCGCTGCAGCAGCACCACCGCCGCTCGATGTGATGGCGGCGTTGCGCGCGCCGGGGATCGCCGTGATCGCTGAGGTGAAACGCGCCAGCCCATCAGCGGGTCAACTCGCGAGCATCTCGGATCCGGCGAAACTTGCCCGCGCCTACGAAGATGGCGGCGCGCGGATCATCAGCGTGCTGACCGAGGAACGCCGCTTCCATGGCACGCTGGCAGACCTGGACGCGGTGCGTGCTGCGGTTTCGGTTCCGGTGTTGCGCAAAGATTTTGTGATCCGTCCGTATCAGATTCATGAGGCCCGCGCGCACGGCGCCGACATGCTGCTGTTGATTGTTGCGGCGCTCGAGCAGCCCGCGCTGGTGTCGATGCTCGACCGCACCGAGTCGTTGGGCATGACCGCTCTGGTCGAGGTGCACACCGAAGAAGAAGCGGACCGGGCGTTGAAAGCCGGGGCGCGGGTCATC
>NZ_DASRBZ010000267.1:0-4236 GCF_035653355.1 Mycobacterium sp.
AAGAACGCCGGCGTGTTGGTGATGAACAACGTGCCCCCGCCGTCGCCGGGCTCCGTCTACCAGATGTGGCTGCTCGACACTCACGGTCCTACCTCGGCCGGCACGATGGACACCAAAGCCGTAGCGCCGTCAACGACCGCGGTCCTCCCGAACCTGGGCAACTCGACCGCACTCGCGTTTACCGTCGAACCCGGCAACGGCTCACCGCGTCCGACCGGAAGGATGCTGGCTCAGTTGCCGCTCAGATGAGCGGTTTACCGCCCCGGTTTACCCTCTGCGCAGGCCGCCCAGTATCGCGATGAGCACACCGAAGGCCACCAGCGCGCCTCCAGCGGCCAGCGTCAGGTCGAGCCAGTGGTGCAGGCTGCCTTCGGCGTAAGCGACCGTCGCGTCGGCGATCCGGCGGACGTCGCCGCTTGTGTGGTTGAGCGCATCGTTGACATGACGGCGGGCGACCTCGATACCCGCATACCCGACGGCTCCCACAATTAGCGCGGAAACTCCCAGGCTGGCCAACGCTTTACCACGGTTTCGGGCGGCCGCCAGCGTCAGCACCGCGAACGTCCCCGTCAGCACCGTCGCCGCCAGACTCACCCACGGACCCCACGTGGCGAGAGGATGTAATTGGCCGGGCCGCAGCGTCTTCGGCGCAGGAACCGTCAACGGCGCCGTCACCGTCGCGGGCAAGTGCACGTTGTAGTCGGTTAGCGTCTGACGAAATGCCGCGTCGTTCAACATCGGAGCCAGGTCGACCACCCACGGGTCAGGTCCAGCCTGCGTACCGGCGAACGCCCAACTATGCGCAATCCGGTTGGCCTGCGCGAACTGTGACGGAAACGACGGGCCGGCGGTATAGGCCAATGCGACAGCACGCACCCGTCCCGGATCGACGCGGGTGCCGTGTTCGCTGATGAGCGCGGTCGCCTTGCTGGTGAGTTCGGCCGCGACTGCCGCCCGCAATTCCGGATCAGCCGCCGCTTTCTGCGCCATGCCCGCATAACCGTTGGCGTCAATGATGTTGCGCTGCGCCCAAACCGCCGGGACCGCTACCCCCAGTGCAACAGTGGTGAGCAACCATAACAGCACCGTCGCAACGAACCGCACTCCTATTGGGCGGCTTTAGCCGGTGTGGTTGCTTTGGCTTTGGCAACGCGACGCGGACCTGCAAGCGCCAACCGGGTCATCATTCGGTTCATCCGGGCCAGCGTCTTCAGCGAATTGTTGTAGTAGGCAAAGCCGCCGCCGACATTCGTGCGGGGCACGACCACGGTCTCGGCGCGGCAGAACTTGCGCAGCCCCTCGGCGCCACCGAACCGCGCCCCGATGCCCGACGCCTTCCAGCCGCCCATCGGAGCGGTGGTGCACATCAGGTTGCTGATCACGTCGTTGATGTTGACTGCACCGCAATCAAGCTGCAGCGCAATGTATTTGGCGCGCTCGACATCGCGGGAGAAGACCGAGGCGCTCAACCCGTACGGGCTGTCGTTGGCCAGCCGGATCGCCTCGTCGACCGTGGCGACCTTCATGATCGGCAGCGTTGGGCCGAACGTCTCCTCGGTCATGCACGCCATCGAGTGGTCGACGTCGACCAGCACGGTGGGCAGATAGAAGCTGCCTGGCCTCCCAGCACGTCGGCCGCCGGTAAGTACCCGCGCCCCTTTGGCTTTCGCGTCGGCGACATGGCGCTCGGTCACGGCCAGCTGCGACTCGTCGATCAGCGCGCCGAAGTGGCCTTCGCCGGCGCCGACCTGCAATGCCTGCACGTCGCGCACCACGGCGTCGACGAACTGCTGATAGACCTGCTCGAGCACGTACACCCGCTCAACCGACACACAGGTCTGACCGGCGTTGAACATTGCTCCCCACACCGCGGCGTGCGCGGCCAGGTCGATGTCGGCGTCCTCCAACACGATCATCGGATCCTTGCCGCCCAGTTCGAGGCTGACCGGCGTCAACCGGCGTGCGGCGCGCTCCATCACTTTGCGTCCGGTCGCAGTCGACCCGGTGAACTGGATGAAGTCGACGCTGTCGATCACAGCCTCGGATACCGCGCGGGCGCCTTGGGCGAGCGCGAACACATCGGGTGCGCCGGAATCGCGCCAGCCGCGCCGCAGCACCTCCGCGGTCAGCGGGGTGCGTTCCGACGGCTTGAGCAGCACCGCGCAGCCTGCCGCCAACGCGCCGATCGCGTCCATCAGCGCGTTGGCCGCCGGGTAGTTCCACGGCGCGATGATGCCGACGACTGGGCGGGGCCGGTAGTGGATGGTGATCTTCTTGATCGCCAGGAACGGCAGCGCCGCCGGACGGCGTTCGGGCGCCAGCGCCTTCTCCATCGTCTTGATGTAGTAGGCCAGGATCATGATCAGCAGCGGCACTTCTTGGCCCGCGTCGACCGCCGATTTACCGGTCTCCTTGATGAGCAGCTCCTCGATTTCACTGCGATGCTCGCCCAGCCACACCGCGAAGCGGGCCAGCGCCTTGGCACGCCCCTTGGCGCCGCGCTGCTCCCACTCCCGTTGCGCCGCACGCAGTTCTGCGGTGATGGCGGGGACGTCGGAGGGATCGGTCCAGCGGACTTCTCCCGCCGCCGCCCCGGTGGCCGGGCTGAGGATGGTGCCGGTACCGGAGAACTCGGGCGTGGTGGGTGGCTGTGTGATGGCTGTCATAGCGCCATGCTAGCCACCTCGACAGGTGTCAAGTCCGCCGGTTTGCGATTCCCAGCACGTATGCGGCCTGGCCGAGGTGCTGGGCACAGTCGTCGATGACGCTGACCAGTCGCACGCTGGCCGTCACCGGCGGGTCCCAATGCTCGTCGACGATGCGGGAGAGCTCGTCGCCGCTGATGCTGGCGATGTACTCCAACGTCAGCTTGTGCACGGCGTGGTAGTAGCCGGACAGCAGTTCAGCTCGGGCGCGCACTTTGGCCACGTCTTCGGGGCTGTGGCGGTAGCCCGTGTCGTCGCGCGGCAGGTCGAGGCCGAACCGGTCCACCCAGCCGTCGCGCGTCCACACCGGCTCGACACCGGCGATGTCGGCCACTTGGACGTCCTGCACGCGAGCGCTGTGCCAGATCAGCCAGGCGATGCTGTTGGCGTTAGGACTGGGCCGGTAGAGGGCCTTGTCGTCGCTCAGCCCGTCGGTGAGCTCGTCGACGTGTTCGATCAGCCGGGTGAACGCATCGCGCAACAGCTCTTGCGCGGCAGCGACATCGTTGGCGGGCATACCGGCGAGATTACGGGCCGCCCGCCGCGCCGTGGAAGACCGCTTCAACGTTGTTGCCGTCGGGATCGCGGACGAACGCGCCGAAGTAACCGGGATGGTATTCCGGCCACAGCCGCGGCGCGTGCAGCGACTCCGCGCCCAGGCCCACGGCGGCCTCGTAGAACGCCCGCACCGCGTCTTCGTCGGCGGCGGCGAAGGCGATGTGGGTTTCCCGGTTGGGTCCCATGCCGGCGCCGTCAGCGATCCAAAACGTGGGGTGCCCGTCGCGGCCGTAGCCGACGGCCTCTCCGAAGTCCATCTGCCGCGTATAGCCGAGCACGGCGAGCACGGTGTCGTAGAACTGCTGTGCTTTGGCGTGGTCGGCGCAGTTGATGCCGAAGTGATCAAGCATTAGCGCCACTCCTCCTCATCGCTTCGCTCTGCATCGTCGTCGGCGCGCATGCAGTTCAGCCTGGCATGAGCCACCGACACGGTCGTAGATTATTTAGATGACCTACGACCTGGTGATCCGCAATGGCAGCATCGTCGACGGGTTGGGCGGTGAGCCGTACGTCGGGGACGTCGCGGTGCGAAATGGGGTAATCGCGTCGGTGGGCAAGGTCGACGGCTCCGGTGCACGGGAGATCGACGCGACCGGGCTGCTCGTGACCCCGGGCTTCATCGACCTGCACACCCACTACGACGGCCAGTCAATCTGGTCGGACCGGCTGAATCCCTCGTCGGCACATGGGGTGACGACGGTGGTGATGGGCAACTGTGGCGTCGGCTTCGCCCCCTGCCGCCAAGAAGACCACGACGTGCTGGTTGACGTAATGGCGGGCGTCGAGGACATCCCCGGCGTGGTGATGACCGACGGACTGCCGTGGACCTGGGAAACCTTCCCCGAGTATCTCGATGCGCTGGAGTCGCGACAGCGTGATATTGATGTGGCCGCCTACCTGCCGCATTCGCCCCTGCGGGTGTATGCGATGGGCGAGCGCGGCGCCCAGCGCGAGCCCGCCACCGCCGAGGACC
>NZ_DASRBZ010000268.1:0-6876 GCF_035653355.1 Mycobacterium sp.
CGCTCCGAATTTCAGACCGATCACCGCGGCGGCGTTCAGTGTGCGTTTGGCGGATGTGTCGAGTCGGTCGATACGCGCGGCGATGGCGGCCTGCAGGCTGGCTGGTACGTGCAGCTCGGCGACCCCACCCGTGCACCGATATGCACCACGATCACCGGAGAGAACACCTCGGTCGGCAAGGTCGTGCACGATCTGCTCGGCGAAAAACGGGTTCCCGCCCGCCTTTTCCGCGATTTGGTTAGCCAGTCCGGAAATCGAGGGATGCGGTCCGAGCAGTTCTTCGATCAACACCGAAGTTTGCGAGTCATCCAGTGGAGCAAGCGCAATCGTTTGGGCGCCCGGCGCCCCGTTAAGCGCACCACGGTATTCGGGCCGGTAGGTGATCAACACCAGCGAATAGGTTCGAGGAATCACCGCCAGGAAATCAGCCAGCATCGCTTCGCTGGCCGGGTCAATCCAGTGCACGTCCTCGACGACATAAACCCGCGGTGTCAAGCGGGCCAGCGCAGCGGTATTCAGCAGCGCAGTCAGCCGTCGCCGCCGAGCATCAGGCGCGATATCGGGCAGCTCGACCGCGGGATCGCGGATGCCGAGGAGGTCGTCGAGGATCACAAGGTCAACGGAATCCGCGTCCCGTAGTTGGGCCCGAACTTGGTTCCGCGCCGTCAGATCGTCGTGACCCTCTGTCCCCAACACCGCCCGCAGGAGTCGTGTCACCGGATGGAAAGCGATCTCGCTGGTATGAGACTCGCAGTATGTCGAAAAGACTGGCACACCACGGCTAGCTGCAAGTGAAGTTGTCTCCGTGACGATGCGCGTTTTGCCAATGCCTGGCGGTCCGACTACGCACGCCACACAGCCGTAGCCCTTTATCGACCGATCCAGCATTGCGGTCAGGGCGGCGAGTTCCCACTCGCGGCCCACCAGGGTCAAGGCATGAGGACCGATGCGTCCTCGAAGTGCCGCCAACCCGACGAGACTGCGTGCAGGAACCGGATCCGCGGCGCCCTTGATACGCACCGATTGCGGTTCGCCCAGTACAGTGGCGTTCTCGACGAGCCGTGCGGTTGACTCACTGAGCATCACACCACCGGGTGGTGCCACTGACTCCATGCGCTGAGCCATCCCGACCTGCTGGCCAATTGCAGTGTAACCCAAAGCAATCGAACCGATCTCGCCAGCGATCACTTCGCCGGAGTTCAGCCCGATCCGCAGCTGCAGATCGACGGCATCTTTAGCCTTCACCTCCACGGCAAGGCGCTTGGCTTCTTCCTGAGTGGCCAACGCGGCCAAGCACGCACGGAAGGCGTGATCCTCCAAAGCTCTTGGCGCCCCGAATACCGCCATGATTCCGTCGCCGGTGAACTTGTCGACGGTACCGCCGTAGCGGCGCACCACCGCTGATGCGCACTCGACCAGCTGCGTCATGATCTCCCGCAGCCGCTCCGCACCAACCGCGGCCGCGATGTCCATCGATCGCACCACGTCGGCGAACAACACCGTCACCTGCTTGTACTCGGCGGGGCGATGGGCCAACGCGACGGGCGTGCCACACTTGAAACAGAACTCGGCATCCTGCGGCAACTCGGTGGCACACGCCGCACACGCGATCATGTCATCGCCTCCGCCAGCGCCATGTGCCTCTCATAACCAACGTCGTTAGCCATCTTTCGGTAGCGTGCGGCGAATTGTCGGTATGCACCTTCATCACCGTGAGCCCGGGCCAACAGCGCGCGCAGCCGCACCAGCATGATGTCGCGCATGACTAACCCGTCATCCGCGGGCGCAGCGGCCAGCCGGTCAATCGCGGCGCGAGCCTCCTGCAGGTCGCCATCACCGCCACGGGCCAGCAGCATCTCGACCAGAATGGCGGTAGCAGGAATGCACCAGGACAGCTGCAGGTGACTAAACAAATCTTGTAAGGCGCTGCGCGACCTGCTTATAGCCTGGTCGAGGTTTGCATACCTGGCCATCTCCCGAGCGACGTACACGTCAGTAACCGCCAATTGGACCATGTAGAACCGCCCTTGCATACACATGTCGCGGACCTGGTCCAGTACTTGAAGTCCGCGCCGACGGTCGTCTGCGGATTCCCGATGCAGGAGCGCAATACCCATCGTCAATCGCACAAGTCCGAGCGCGATGTCGTTGACCGATCCCTCGGCTACCCGCAGTGCATCGCCGATCTCGCTCACCGCACGGTCGTCGGCGACCGCCACCCCACACGGTATCGCCGGAACGTACTTGTAGGAGACGACAATTGCATGCGACATGGAGTCGCTCGCCCGCGCCATCACCAGGGCATTATCGAAGTCTTCGCGCCACCCTGACCGTCCCAAGCGATACCTTGCACTGCCTCGCGATGCCAGTGCCGTTGCTAATGGCGATCCGATGATGAAGTCACCCTTGGCAAAGTCGCCCTCGGCCAGACCGATGACGGCCTCTGACCACCGCAAGATGTCAGCCATCTCACCGGTTTCGTACTTGACGGCGATAGGCCCAAGCGACACCCCAACGGTGAGCGTCGGATCGGCGATCGACTCGAGCAGGGCCATCTGTTCGGCGACCAGCCGCGAGGCTTCAGTAACGCGGGCAGCCATCATGTGCTCGTTCACCAGTCCGCTCATACCGATGGCCAGGGACGCTTTGTCGCCCGCCGCGGTACACAATTCGCGTAGTTCCTCGAAACGCCGCGAGACATCGGCATCCCCACCTCGATAGGCGTTGGCGCACAACAGTGTGCGAGGGGCGATGCGGATCGCAAGGACGTCGGGATCGCTGGCCAGCGAATCGGCTAGTTGACATGCTCGCTCCCAATTCACCCAAGCTGCCGTTATATCGCGGTTGGTTGACCAAGCACCCGCCCGCATGTGCCACTCATAGGCAGTACGCAGGTCGCCGGCGGCCTCCCAGTGCTCGGCGATCAATGCCGCGTTCGCGTCGGCTGCGGCCGGATCGTGCGCTTCGATGACGGCGGCAAGACGCCGATGCAGTGCAGCGCGGTCGGACTTGAGCTGCGACTCGTAGGCGACGGTGCGGATCAATGGGTGGTGGAAGGTGTATTCGGCGTTCGGGGTGAACTTGACCTGGTCGATCAGCTCAGCCGCGACCAGCTCGTCGAACACCGGATCGACGTTTAGATCTGCCAAAAGGTCAGCGCTGAACCGTGATCCGATAACCGATGCAGCACTGAGGGTCTGCTTGGCGGCGGGTTCCAGCCGGTCGATGCGGGCGGCGATGGTGGCCTGCAGGGTGGCCGGAACGCTGACGTCGTCCACTCCCGCGCAAAGCAGGTACTCGCCTCGCTTTCCCTGCAGGACACCGCGTTCGGCTAGGTCGCGCACGATCTCCTGGACGAAGAACGGATTCCCGCTAGCGCGCTCGGCGATGACCGTGGCCAGGTCGCCGACCGAGGGGTCTGGGCCGAGCAACTCGGCGACTAGTGCCGATGATTCCGAATCGCTCAGCGGGGCAAGCGCAATTGTCTGAGCCCCGGCCACCCGCGACAAAGCGCCGTGGTATTCCGGTCGGTAAGTGATCACGACCAGAGACGGGGTTTGCGAGATCACCGCCATGAAGTCGGCAAGCATCGACTCGCTGACCTCGTCGATCCAGTGCGCGTCTTCGATGACATAAACCTCAGGCGACGTGCGGGCCAACGTCGCGGTGTTGGCGAGTGCCGTCAACCGTCGCCGTCGAGCGTCCGGGTCGATCTGGGGCAGTTCGACATCTGGATCGGCGATGCCGATCAGATCGTTGAACAGCAGCAAATCTTGTTCATCGGCGTCTGGCACTCGTGTCCTTGCCTGGGCGCGGGCGGCGTTGCCGTCGAGTTCGGCCACCCCAGTGGTGGCACGCAACAATTGCGCGACCACGTGGAACGGGATATCGCTCGTGTGGGACTCGCAGAAGGTGGTGAACACCGGGACATGGCGTTGTGTGGCCATTGCGGAAATTTCACGGACCAGGCGGCTCTTGCCTATCCCGGGCGGTCCGACCAGGCCCACGACACCGCCGTGACCGTCGATCGCCCGCGCCAAGATCGCGTCAACGGCTGTCATCTCCCAGAGGCGGCCAACCAAACTCGATTCCCCACGCGCACCCGGCTCGCGGTGGGCATCCACGCGCAGTAGACGACGGGTCTGCACGGGTTCATCGGCGCCTTTGATGCGCACCAGCTCTGGGTCAGCCAGCACCACCCGGTCGTCGACCAAACGCGTAGTGGATCCGCTGAGCATCACGCCGCCCGCTGGTGCGACGGACTCCATCCGTTGCGCCAGACCGACCTGCTCGCCGATCGCGGTGTAGCTGAATGGGTTAGATCCGAGTTCACCGGCAATCACCCGACCGGAATTCAGACCGATCCGCAACTGAAGGGCAACACCGTCGCTGCGCCAGACCTCGGCGGCGAGGTCCTGCGTCTGCTGCTGGATGTCCAACGCGGCCAAGCACGCACGGAAGGCGTGATCCTCCAAAGCTCTCGGTGCCCCGAATACCGCCATGATTCCGTCGCCGGTGAACTTGTCGACGGTACCGCCGTAGCGGCGCACCACCGCCGATGCGCACTCGACCAGATCCGCCATGATCTCCCGCAGCCGCTCCGCACCAACCGCGGCCGCGATGTCCATCGATCGCACCACATCGGCGAACAACACCGTCACCTGCTTGTACTCGGCAGGTGCCGGGGTCGTTGAAACTGCCGCACCGCACTCGTTACAGAATTTGGCTTTCGGCGGGAGTGCTGTGCCGCACGCGGCGCACTCCAATCCCGCGGCGGTCATGACGTCACCTCGACAATCGCCACCACGCGTGTCCCGCAGCGAATCGCCGACACGGCTTTGTCGAGCAGGTCGTCTATCGAGGCGTCACGTTCAACCTGGACATTGCTGTTCAGGGCTGAGCCGACGTCGCCGTCGCTCACGCGAATATGGTGTCACCGCGTGGCCCTCTATGCTGGGAAAACTCTGTGCACGTCCGGCACTCGCTATGGCGATTGTTCCGCTTGGCCAAGGCGCCAACCACCTCGAAGTACGGTGCCGAGGCGGACGTCATAAGAACGCACTCGAATGTGTGTTCGATACAGTAACTATGCTGGCCTAACGAAACGCATTCAAGACGCGGGCCACGGTCACATCTGCTGCACACCGGCCATTTTGTTTACCTCTGCCGAAGCGACGAGCGCTTACCATTTGTATAGCAACGCGGGGAGGCGGAGTGAGCGGACTCGAGAACCTCGATTTCTTCACCGACAAGTCACTCGTCGATGACCCGTACGAGTACTACGACGCGATCCGTCGTTGCCCAATATGGCGTGAGCCGGCGCACGGCGTGGTGATGGTGTCGGGATATGACGAGGCGGTCGCCGTCCAACGCGATCCCGACCAGATCTTATCGGTATGCAATATCGTCAGCGGTCCATGGTCGGGGATTCCGATCGAATCGGGCAGTGATGACGTCTCGGATGTGATCGAGCGGCACCGCCACAGGGTTACGTTCGGCAACTACTTCATCTCGTTTGATCCTCCGAAGCACACGGCGCACCGGTCACTCTTGAGCCGGTTGTTCACGCCGAAGCAGATAAAAAACAACGAGGACTTCTTGTGGCGTCTTGCCGACGAGCAACTGGACCGTTTCGTCGGGCAGGGCAAGTGCGAGATTGTCATTGACTACAATTTTCCGTTCACGCTGGACGCGATTACCGACCTGCTGGACGTCCCTGAGGCCGACCGTGAGCGCTTTCGCCGCGCTGCGAGAGCCAGCAGGCTCGAGGGCGATCGCAGCGGCTTCGTTGGCGTGAAAGAGGAGTGGTTCGTCGAGTACATCGAGGATCGCCGGCGCAAGCCGCGCGACGACGTCCTCACCGAGCTTGCGCTGGCAAAGTTTCCCGACGGCACGACACCCGACGCGCTTGACGTTGCCCGCGTTGCCACGTTCATGTTCGCCGCCGGCCACGGCACCACAATCGACCTGCTGAGTCTGGCGATGCTGATGCTGGCCGAACGACCGGACTTACAACAGCAGCTGCGCGAGGACCACTCAAAGATCACCGCCTTCATCGAGGAAATGCTGCGCTTCGAAAGCCCGATCAAATCGAACTTCCGCATGACGCGGCGCACCACCAGGATCGGCGACGTCGATGTGCCAGCAGGTACCAGCGTCCTGGTGATGAACGGTGCGGCAAACCGCGATCCACGACGGTTCGACGAGCCCAACGAATTCCGCCTCGGACGCCCAAACATTCTGCAGCACATCGCATTCGGCCGTGGTGTCCACACTTGTCCGGGCGCCCCGATCGCACGCGCAGAAGTACGTGTGAGCTTGGAACGCATCCTTGACCGAATGGCCGACATTCGGCTTTCAGAGGCCGAGCACGGTCCGCCAGGCAATCGTCGGCTCAAATGGGACCGCACGTTTCTGTTCAGGCGCCTCAAGGAATTGCACCTCGAGTTCACTCCGGTTAAGTGAGCCTTCCCATTGAAGACCGGTTCCAGCCCTGCTATCCGTGTCGAGGGTCTGACCAAACGGTTCGGCCGTGTTGTGGCCGTCGACGATCTGACGATGTCCGTCCCGCCGGGTGAGGTGTTCGGGTTCCTGGGCCCCAATGGCGCGGGAAAGTCGACGACGATTCGCCTGCTGCTCGGATTGATTCGCCCGACGGCAGGCAGTGCAGAGATATTCGGTTGCCCTGCGGGTGACGTCCGTCGATCCCATCGTCACATCGGATACGTGCCCGCTGATGTTGCGCTGTGGCCGGGACTGACAGGCGCCGAAATCCTTGAGCTGCTTGGCAGGGTAGGCCCCGGCGTCGATGCGGCCTACCGCGACGAGTTGGTCGACCGTTTCGATCTCGAACTCGACAAGCCGGCCAAGACCTAT
>NZ_DASRBZ010000269.1:0-14932 GCF_035653355.1 Mycobacterium sp.
TGGCCAACCACACCAGCGCGTCGCGGCGCTGGGCCACCGGGTGCACGACGGTGCCGCCTTCCTTGGCGACTTCGGCGAACTCCATCCAGTCCGGCATCGCATCGGCGAAATCCTGCTGGATGAACCCCGGCTCGTCGATGCCCCGCGGGAACCGCTGCAGGGTCAGTGGCCGGCCGTCGAGGTGCGGCAACATCGCCTCGGCCACGGCAGCGTAGTAATCCACCAGCTCGCCCTTGGTGATTCCCTTTCGAGAGGAGTGGCCGGGAAACAAGACCCGGTCCGGATGGCTGATCTCCACCTTGATTCGAGGCATCAGCGTGTCTCGCGTACGACGTCACGCGGATCCTTGTCGGTGCGCAGCCCGGTGTAGCGCGGATGGCGCAGTTTGCCGTCGCGCGTCCATTCGGAGAACCCGACCTGGGCAACCAGTTCGGGCCGCACCCATTGGGTTCCGGACTCGCGGACCTGTCCGCGGGTAAACGGACACGCATTCTGCTCCATGCCCGATAGTTGCGCGTGCAGGCTGCGCAAAGTGGCCTCGTCGAATCCAGTTCCGACCTTGCCGGCGTAGACCAGGTCAGTGCCGTCGTAGTAGCCAACGAGAAGCGCGCCGAGCCCCACCCGGCTGCCTTTGGGGGCGGTGTAGCCGCCGATGACAAACTCCTGGTCGCGGACGCATTTGAACTTCAGCCAGTTCGCCGATCGGCGGCCCTCGTAGGGCGCGTCGGCCAGTTTGGCGATCACGCCCTCGTCACCGCGGGCGCACGCGGCGCGGTACGCTGCGTCGCCGTGCTCGACCCGGTGGGGTGTGTATCGCAGCGGATCGCTGAATTGAACGACCTTGCGCAGCAGCCGCTTACGCCACAGCAGTGGTAACTCGGTCGTGCACCGCCCGTCCAGGTGCAGTAGGTCGAAGATGTAGTAGAACACCGGGATACCCGTTGCCCGTGCCTGTTTAGGGTTGGTGATGCCCAGCCGGCCTTGCAGACGGGCGAAGCTGGTGCGCCGCCCATCGAACGCTACCACCTCGCCATCCACGACGAACCGGGAAACGGGTTGCGAAGCAAGCGCGTCTACCAACTCTGGGTACGTTCCGTCGAGCGGCTGACGGTTGCGCGACCGCAGCCGCACCCGGTCACCGTTGCGATACGCCAGACACCGTTCACCGTCGAACTTGCGCTCGAATATCCACCGGGGATCGGAAAACCGTCGCTCGGTCAGGGTGGCCAGCATGGGGGCTCGCCAGTCGGGCACCGGCTCCTCGTGCAGAGCGGCGCGCACCCCGCTCGGAAGCTCGATGTCCGACACCATGACCACCTGTTACCCGCCTCGGTCGTGTACTACGCACCGCGCCAAGTGAGCTCGATCCCCTTGCCGGCCAGCCAGCGCCGCAGGTCATATCCGTGCCGGGACAGCCCGTCGACGGTGTCGACGGCGCGGTGCACCGCGCGCTCGGCGGTCTTCGAGGTCAGCAGCCCATAGCGAACAGCGTCCAGCAGTTCACCGACGTCGGCCAGGTTGACGTCGCGGCCGGTGCAGAGTTCCAGGTCGAGGTAGTGGTCTTCCGAACGCCACACCGTCGGACCGGGAATGTATTCACCGATGTCGAGGTAGTAGTCGTGGTCGCGTTCGTGGCCGGGGTTGAAGTGAAAAATGTTGGCGCGCAAGCCCAGCGACGGCAGCAGCCACGACTCGAGGTAATGGAATTGGGCTCGGCCCGGGGTGGGTCGCGCCATGTAGAGTCCCCAGGGCCGAAGCGTGTACTCGTCGACGGCCCGCACGATGCCCTTCGGGTCGGTGTTGGTGTGGGCGACTAGGTCGAACGTTTCGTGCTTGGGGTGATGGATAGCGTCAGCTTACCCGCGCAATCCGACCCGCGCGGCGACCGATGCAGAGCGCGTAGCGCGATGAGGAGGAGCCGCGCAATCCGACCCAGCGGCGACCGATGCAGAGCGCGTAGCGCGATGAGGAGGAGCCGCGCAATCCGACCTAGCGGTGCAGCCGGATTTTCCAACGGACAAAGCCGGCGTAGAAGACCGACAACCCGGCCAGCATGGCGACGTCGAACAACCAGGTCTTCGAAGTGTGCAACCAGAACCGGTCCTTGGGGATCAGGGAACCCGGGACCAGATGCCGCAAGTCGATGGTCGACGCCGCCGCGGCGTAACCCCACCGCGAGGGCATCGCCCAGGACAGCTGGTCGAGCAACAGCCGGCCGGTGACCGGAACCAGCCCGCCGGAAAGCACCAGCTGCGCCATGATCGACACCACCAGCAGCGGCATAATCTGCTCGCTGGAGCGCACCAACGCCGACAGCGCCAGGCCCAGGATGGCCGAGGCCACACAAGTCGCCGCGACGGTCACGAACAGCTCAAGCGTGGGATTGCCGAGTAGCAGGGCGCCCCGGGTCGGCGCGCCTTTGCCGGCAATGACGATCGCAGTCGCGATGACGGACTGCACGATCGCGAACGCACAAAACACCCCGGTCTTGGCGAGCAGGTAGGCAGTGGTGGACAGGCCGACCGCCTGTTCGCGCTGGAAGATAGGACGTTCACCGATCAGGTCGCGAATCGTCAACGCCGTGCCCATGAACACCGCGGCGATGTTCAACAGGACCAGGATCTGCGCGGCCTCGTCGGGTGCGTCGCTTCGCGGATCGGCGACGTGGAATCCGTTCGAGCCGGGAACCGTCAGTGACAGCGCACCAAGGATGAACGGCAGCAGGGCCAGGAATATGAAGTAGGCGCGGTCGGCGACGACCAGTCGAACCTGGCGCCGCATGATCGTGGAGAGCTGACGCCACACGCTGGTATGGACCGGTTCGCCGAGATCGGCTGGCTTCTCGGTCTGAGGAGGCAGTGGCTGGCGGTGCTGCTCGAGGAAGCGGCGGTTGGCTGCCTCCGGATCGGCGCCCACCTTGGTGAAGATCTCCGCCCAGTTGGTGGTTCCCATCGCCTCGCCGATCTGGGCGGGCCGCCCGCAGAATGCGGTCTTGCCGCCGGGCGCCACCAGCAGCACCTGGTCGCAGATATCCAGGTAGCTCAGCATGTGCGTCACCACTACCACGACGCGGCCGGCGTCGGCCAGCTGACGCAGCATCGTCATCACTTGGCAGTCGAGCGCCGGGTCCAAACCGGAGGTCGGCTCGTCGAGGAGCAGCAGCGACGGTCCGGTGAGCAGTTCCAGTGCGACCGAGGCACGTTTGCGCTGGCCGCCGGACAACTTGTCCACGCGGGTGTCGGCGTGCTTGGTCAAATCGAGTTCTTCGAGCACCTGGGCGACGACCTTTTGCCGGTCGGCTTTGCTGGTGTCGGGCGGCAATCGCAGTTCGGCGGCGTACCCCAGCGCCTGGTTCACCGTGAGCTGGCGGTGCACGACGTCGTCTTGGGGCACCATCCCGATCCGGCTGCGCAGCGACGCGTATTCGGCGTGGATGTCATGCCCTTCGAAGGTGACCGAGCCGGAGCTGGGCCGCGCGTAGCCCGCGATCAGTTTCGCCAGTGTGGTCTTGCCCGCACCCGACCCGCCGATGATGGCGGTGAGCGTCCCGGGCCGGGCGATCAGCGAGATGTCGTCGAGCAGTTGCTTGCCGCCGTCGACGGTGAACTTGACGTTGCGCACCTCGAGACCGCCGGTGTTGCTGGCGGCTTCGGTTTCGCTGCGGCGCACCAGTACGCCACCGCGAAACACCAGGTCGACGTTGCCGATGGTGACCACGTCGCCTTCGGTCAAGATCGCCGACCCGACCCGGGTGCCGTTGACGAACGTCCCGTTGACGCTGCGGTCTTGGATTTCGGCGCCGAGCGGGGTCAAAACCAGCGTCGCGTGATGACGGGAGGCCAGCACATCGGGGATCACGATGTCGTTGTCGTTGGCGCGACCGATCGTCACCGTGCCAGCCCGTTTGGCCGGGACCGATCGCTGCGACAGGAATTTGACGAACCTCGTGGCGAGATTGGTCACGTCGCCCGATGCGGCGTCGACCACGGTCATCTCCGTGGGTGCCGGCGAGTCGGGCGAGGCCGCCCAGGCCGCGTCGACCACGGTCAGCTCGTCGGGCGGCGCCGAATCCGGCGATGGGTGCTGGACGCCGCTCGGGTACCTCGGTGTCCGGGGCGGCGGTGGTGACTCGTTACTCGGATACGACGGGGGATGGCGTCGTAGTGGTGGGCCGGGCCTCGAGCCGGCCTGCAGAGGTCGCCGTGGCAATTGGGAGGGCTGGGCGGGCTCTCGCCGCGTCGACCACGAGACGGTGGGCGGCTGATTCTCATCCACCGATGCCGGTGCCGGTGGTCGGCCAACCTGCTGCGGCTGCCGTTCGAGCTGAAAAGTCAGTTGCGGCCCACCGGCATTGCCGATGTTGATGCTTTGGCCATCACGGATGTCGATCACCGGCGTTCGGTAGCCGTTGACGTAGGTGCCGTTCACGGAACCGTTGTCGATGGCCAACCACCTGTCCTGGTCGAAGCGCAGGATCAGATGCGCACGGGAAATCCGCGGGTCGGCGATGCGGATGTCGGCACGCAGGTCCCGTCCGATGACGACGTCGTGGCCTGGCGCGAAAGTCCGTTGAGTCCCGTCGTGGCGAATTGTCAGCACAGGCGGGACTGGTCGACTCACGACGTCCAGTATCGGTTGCCGCACAGCGAAATCAAGCGACGCAGCTGTGAATCACCTATGTCTTCGCTATGTTTCGTCAAAGTCGTTCTCACCGGTTCATCCCGGATTCGTGATTCACAGCTGTTTCATAACCACCATTGGCCCCGGGCCGCCGCATCGGCAGGCATCATGCCAAGGGGGTAACCGAAACGCCTGAAAAGCGTGCGCTGTGGCGGCTCTCGGTACGAATGCAGCACCGCAATAACTGCCTGAGAAAGGAATGCCACTTTCATGGCGTCGACGGAGCAACCTGCCGTGTGCGGCTGCGGGAGCCGAAAGGCAGTTACGCGCGTCACATCTCAACCTCAGGTCTTGCGGAGCAATAGGGGAGCAACGGCAGATGGATGAGGCGATGGGCGCCACGCGACGCTGGGAGGTCAGCCGCCGACTCGTGACCGACCCGCGCCAGGCCAAGGAGGCACTGCGGCGCGGCTACCACTCGCTTCCGAACATGGCGGTCACCCAACTCCTCCACCGCGTGCCGCTGATCCGATCCAGCCCGAGTGCGAAGGCGGGCGGGCCAAAGGGCAACGGAAATCCGCGCCGGTCAATGGTTTCCAGCCGCACAGCTTTTGCGGGCTACACCGTGCTGCGTCCGTTGGGTTCTGGTGGGATGGCCGACGTCTACCTGGCCAAGCACCCACGGTTGCCGCGTCGCGATGCGCTCAAAGTGCTCGCCAAGGAAATGACGGCCGACGGCGAATTTCGGGAGAGATTCAACCGCGAAGCCGACCTGGCCGCGACGCTTTGGCATCCGCACATTGTCGCGGTCCACGATCGCGGCGAGTTCGATGGTCAGCTGTGGATCGCGATGGACTACGTCGAGGGCACCGACGCAGCCCGACTCATCAAAGAGCGCTACCGCAAAGGCATGCCACAACATGAAGTTTGCGAGATCGTCACCGCTGTCGCCGGCGCACTTGACTACGCCCATCAGCGTGGGCTGCTCCATCGCGATGTCAAACCCGCCAACATCCTGCTCACCCATCCCGAAGCAGGGGAACGGCGAATACTGCTGGCGGACTTCGGAGTAGCGCGTCAGCTTGCAGACATCAGTGGGATTACCGCCACCAATGTGGCGGTGGGAACGGTCGCCTACGCCGCGCCCGAACAGTTGCTGGGTCGCAAAATGGACGGGCGGGCCGACCAATACGCCTTGGCCGCCACGGCTTTTCACCTGTTGACCGGGGCAACGCCGTACCAGCATGCCAACCCGGTTGAGGCCATCAGCATGCACCTCAACGCCCCACCGCCGCGGCTCAGCGATCACCGTCCGGATTTGGCGCACCTGGATGATGTGTTGCTGAAAGCTCTCGCGAAGGAACCCGACTCGCGGTTCGATCGATGCCGTGATTTCGCCGCCGCATTCCGTGAGCAGGTCGCGGGCACCTCGAACGGTGGCCGTCGCGCCGGCGAGTTCTCGCTGAAGAGCAAGATCGCTATCGCCGCCTTTCTGCTGGCGTTTGTCGCGTTGGCGATAACTTGGGTGACTTCATATCTCTTCTGGGAGGACAAACCGTCAGCGAACGCGGCGCCCCCGCCGCGGCTGCATCCCACATCGTCCAACCACTCGGCCGGAAACTCGAGTCCGAATATCGCCAAGCCGGTGCTCGACGGCACCTATCGGCTGGACTACGACCGCGCAAAGCAGACGTCTAGCGGGGTCATCGCCAACGACGGCGCCCAGACAAGCTGGTGGGCCTTTCGTTCGTCATGCACTGCGAGCGGATGCGCCGCTACCGGCACCAAGCTGGACAACAGCAATCATCAAGTGGCGAAGACAACCGGTAGCGGCAATACCGGCGTTTTGCATTTCGTCGACGGACATTGGCAAGGGGAGCCCAGACAGGTGCAGGTGCAGTGCCGGCAAGCGCACCGAACGTTGGCGTCCACACAGGACGAGACGGTGGTGTGGTCGTTGACACCGCAGGCCGACGGCACCCTGCGCGGAGTGCAGATCCAAACCGTGCAGAGCGGCGACTGCGGTGCGCAAGGGGCGACGCTCCGGATTCCGGTGACCGCGACCCGTGTCGGCATTGTGCCGCCGAGCGTTGCCGTGGCCGAGCCTGCGAAAGTGACTGCCACCCCCGTTACGTCAGGGGCATCCTCGCCGGTGCCCGTCCTGGGCGGGTCATGCAACGACGCCGACAAGATCGCCTACGACTCCACCGCCAACGAGCAAGTCGTCTGCGAAGGCAACACCTGGGACAAGGCGCCGGTGACGGCCGGGGTTCATTCCATCGGCACCTCGTGCGACGAGCCCAACATCCCGGTGTTCGCGATGTCGATGTCCGACGACGGCCACCTGATCCAATGCGACCCGGCCACCCGGGTATGGAGCCGCCACCAGGGATAACAGGTTGTCGGTGGGCGCGCCTAGTCTGGACGACATGGCTTTCGCTACCGAGCACCCCGTGGTCGCGCACTCGGAGTACCGACCGGCCGGAGAGGCCGTGGAAGGGTTGGTACGCACCGGCGGCCGCTTCGAGGTCGTCAGCCCGTACGCGCCGGCCGGTGACCAGCCCGCCGCCATCGACGAGCTGGAGCGGCGCATCAAGACGGGGGAGAAGGATGTGGTGCTGCTGGGCGCCACCGGTACCGGCAAGTCGGCGACCACCGCGTGGCTCATCGAACGCCTGCAGCGGCCCACTTTGGTGATGGAGCCGAACAAAACGCTGGCCGCACAAATGGCCAACGAGCTGCGGGAGATGTTGCCGCACAACGCGGTTGAATACTTCGTGTCGTACTACGACTACTACCAGCCCGAGGCGTACATCGCTCAGACGGACACTTACATCGAAAAGGACAGCTCCATCAACGACGACGTGGAGCGGCTGCGGCATTCGGCGACGTCGGCGCTGCTTTCACGGCGCGATGTGGTGGTGGTGGCCTCGGTGTCGTGTATCTACGGCCTGGGCACGCCGCAGTCCTATCTGGACCGCTCGGTCGAGCTGAAGGTGGGCGAGGAAGTGCCCCGCGACGCGCTGCTGCGGCTGCTGGTCGACGTGCAGTACACCCGCAACGATTTGTCCTTCACCCGCGGCTCGTTCCGGGTGCGCGGCGACACCGTCGAGATCATCCCCTCGTATGAGGAGCTGGCCGTCCGCATCGAGTATTTCGGCGACGAAATCGAAGCGCTGTACTACCTGCACCCGTTGACCGGTGAGGTGATCCGCAGGGTCGACTCGCTGCGGATCTTCCCCGCCACCCACTACGTGGCCGGGCCGGAGCGCATGGCGCACGCCATCTCGACCATCGAGGAGGAGCTGGCCGAGCGGCTGGCCGAACTCGAGGGCCAAGGCAAACTGCTGGAAGCTCAGCGGCTGCGGATGCGGACCACCTACGACATCGAGATGATGCGCCAGGTGGGGTTCTGCTCCGGGATAGAGAACTACTCACGCCACATCGACGGGCGGGGCCCGGGTTCGCCACCGGCCACGCTACTCGACTACTTCCCGGAGGACTTCCTGCTCGTCATCGACGAGTCGCATGTGACCGTGCCGCAGATCGGCGGAATGTACGAGGGCGACATGTCCCGGAAGCGCAACCTGGTGGAATACGGGTTCCGGTTGCCGTCGGCGTGCGACAACCGGCCGCTCACGTGGGAGGAGTTCGCGTCCCGGATCGGGCAGACGGTGTACCTGTCCGCCACCCCGGGTCCCTACGAGCTCAGCCGGACCGGCGGCGAGTTCGTGGAGCAGGTGATCCGGCCTACCGGGCTAGTGGACCCCAAGGTCGTTGTCAAGCCGACGAAGGGTCAGATCGACGACCTGATCGGGGAGATCCGCAAACGCGCCGACGCCGACGAGCGGGTGCTGGTGACGACACTGACCAAGAAGATGGCCGAAGACCTCACCGACTACCTGCTCGAGATGGGCATCCGGGTGCGCTACCTGCACTCCGAGGTCGACACGCTGCGCCGGGTCGAGTTGCTGCGGCAGCTGCGCCTCGGCGAATTCGATGTGCTGGTCGGCATCAACCTGCTGCGGGAGGGCCTGGACTTGCCGGAGGTGTCACTGGTGTCGATCCTCGACGCCGACAAGGAAGGGTTTCTGCGGTCGACGCGCAGCCTGATCCAGACCATTGGGCGCGCCGCCCGCAATGTGTCCGGTGAGGTGCATCTCTACGCCGACACCATCACCGACTCGATGAGAGAAGCGATCGACGAAACCGAACGGCGGCGCGCCAAGCAGATCGCCTACAACGAGGCCAACGGTATTGACCCAACGCCATTGCGCAAGAAGATCGCCGACATCCTCGATCGGGTTTACACCGAAGCCGACGACAGCGAGACCGTCGAGATCGGTTCCGGGCGCAGCGTGTCACGCGGCCGACGGGCTCAGGGCGAGCCGGGACGGGCGGTCAGCGCGGGAATTTTCGAAGGCCGCGACACCGCCAACATGCCGCGCGCTGAATTGGCTGATCTAATCAAGGATCTCACCGACCAAATGATGGCTGCGGCGCGGGATTTGCAGTTCGAGCTGGCGGCGCGGTTCCGCGACGAGATCGCCGACCTGAAGAAGGAACTGCGCGCCATGGATGCCGCCGGCATCAAGTGAGCTCACCGGTCGCAACCGGCACCGCCGGCAGTTGGCGTGCGCTGCTGGGCCGCCGGTATCTGGGGACATCGACCCTGCTGGCCGGTGGGGTGGCGCTGTATGCCATCAACGAATTCCTCACGATCAGCCTGCTGCCCAGCACGGTCGCCGACATCGGCGGCGAGCGGCTGTACGCCTGGGTGACGACGCTGTATCTGGTCGGATCGGTGGTTGCGGCCACGACGGTCAACGTGGTGCTGCTGCGTATCGGGGCGCGGTCGTCCTACCTGCTGGGGCTGGCGGTGTTCGCCCTCGGCAGCCTGGTGTGCGCGGCCTCGCCGAGCATGGAGATTCTCCTGGCAGGCCGCACTCTGCAGGGCGGGGCCGGTGGTCTGTTGGCCGGCCTCGGCTACGCGGTCATCAATTCCGCATTGCCACAAGCGCTTTGGACCAGAGCATCAGCGCTGGTGTCGGTGATGTGGGGAGTCGCCACAGTCGTCGGACCCGCGGTGGGCGGCTTGTTCGCGCAATTCGGGCTGTGGCGGTGGGCATTTGGCGCGGTGGCGGTCCTCACCGCCGCTATAGCCCTGCTGGTACCGCTGGTGCTGGCCGCGGGTCGAATCGACCGCAGCGAGGTGTCCGCGACGAAGGTCCCGGTGTGGCCGTTGCTGCTGCTGGGCACTGCCGCGTTGGCAGTTAGCGTCGCCGAGTTGCCGCACAACTTCCGCGCGACCGCAGTGCTGCTGGCGGCCGGCGCGCTTCTGGTCGTGGTGTTTGCGCTTGTCGACCGGCGGCTGTCGTCATCGGCATTGCCGCCCAGCGCTTTTGGTCCCGGGCCATTGAAATGGATTTACCTGACGCAGGCGCTGCTGTTGGCCACCGCGATGGTCGACACGTATGTGCCGCTCTTCGGCCAACGGCTGGCGCATTTGTCCCCGGTGGTGGCCGGCTTCCTCGGTGCGGCGCTGGCCGTCGGCTGGACGGTCAGCGAGTTGGTCAGCGCGTCATTGAGCAACCCGCGCCTCATCGCGCGTGTGGTCACAGCCGCACCCGCGGTGATGGCGGTCGGGTTGGCGCTCGGTGCCGTCACCCAGTTCGACGACGCACCAGTCGGGGTGGTCGCGGTGTGGGTGGTGGGCTTACTGGTGGCGGGAACCGGGATCGGCGTCGCGTGGCCGCACCTGTCGGCCTGGGCGATGGGCTGTGTCGACGACCCGGCTGAACGTGGCGCAGCGGCCGCCGGGATCAACATCGTGCAGCTGATCTCCGCTGCGGTGGGTGCCGGTTTGGCCGGTGTGCTGGTCAACGGGGCCAACGGCGGCGCCGTGATGTCGGCCCGCTGGCTGTTCACGGTCTTCACCGTGCTGGCCGCGGTCGGTGTCGCTGCGTCCTACCGCGCTACCCGCGGACAGCCCTGCGAGACAGGCCCTTCCAGCGAACAGGAAACCGGCTCCAGATAAGTCGTCCCAATTTATGTTGCGGCGCAATACAATCAGCGTGTCGACTTCAGCACCTGGGTGCGGTGGAGTTGCCAGCGCTCGACAATGCGGAAGCCGAGCTTGCGGGGGAATTGATACGCCGGCGCGCGCCCGAAAACCGGTCCCGGTGGCAGCGATTGCCCGATCTGATGGTTGGGCAGTGTCGTGTCGTGGTTGGTGATCGTCCACACCGTGGTGCATTTGCGGAGCTTGTCGGTGACCAGCCACACCGCGACGTGGCCGTCCCACAGCCAGCCGCGGTCTGGCCCGCGGGCGCCGCGTCCCACGTCGACCAGTGGTTTGAAAGCGTTTGGCCGGGTGGCCAGCAGTGCGCGGATCGGCCCGGGTGCCCAGAACACGGTGTTGTCGACCAGTAGGCAGTCGCCCGGCGTTGCACGCGCGGTGACGACGTCGGCCACCTGGCTGTAGTCCCAGCCTTCTTTGGCATACGGGCCACGTTGCGACAACAGGTAATTCGGGAAAGCGGCGACCGCGAACACGATCAATACGCCGGTGACGGCCCACGGCTTGGTGGTGATCGTGACTACGCACACCGCCAAGACGACGGCCATCGCCGGTGCGGTGAAGAACAGATAGCGCGCGTAATACATCGGCTCGCTGATCGCCGAATAGATCAGGCTGACAGCGGTGGGGATCGCCATCCACGCCGCACATATCAGCAACAGCGCGCGTGTCTGGGCGGCCGGGCGACGCTTCCCGCTTACCCGAAGCGCGATCGCGACCGCGATCACCGCCGCCGCGAGCACCGCGAACGGAACGCTGTTGTCGAAGTACTGATGCTGCGCTACATCAATGACGTTGTGCCAGTTGATCGGAAAGATCCAGGACACCTGATACCGCTGGCCGTGGGCGAACAGCATGAACGGTGTCAAGGCGCCCACCACGACTGCCGATGTAAGAGTCCACCAGACGGCGGCAGATCTCCTGCGGGTGGTCAGCGGCAGCATCGCCGCATAAGCCGGCACCAGGAGCACTTGGTAGATGTTGAGCAACACCGACAGCGCTAGCCCCAGCGCGTACAGCAGCCACAGCCACGGCCGGTTGCGCCGTACCGAAACAACCAGCAGCACAGTTAGCCAGACCGCGGCGGCCGCGGAAAACGCATACGAGCGGGCCTCGACTCCGGCCCAGGTCACCCGCGGCAGAATCGCGAACATCGCACCGGCGCACACCGCGGTCGTGCGCGGACAGAACTGCTTGGTGAACACCACGACACCTGCCGCGGCTGCACCGATGGCCAGACTGCTGGGCACGCGCGACCAGAACTCGGTCGCGGGAAACACGGTGAACCAGCCGTGCATCACCAGGTAGTAGAGGCCGTGCACGGCGTCGATGCGGCCCAGCAGCCGCCACAGTTCCGATAGTGAACGGCTCGCCGACGCCGAGATGGTGGCTCCCTCGTCGAACCACAGCGACGGCCGACTTGCGCCCGCAGCGCTGATGACGGTAGCCAGCGCAGCGATCACCAAGGGGTCGAACAGCCTGCCGCGACGGCGTGAAGGCACAGGCGGGCCGGCGACCGCTGTCTCGGCGGGCTGCTCAGCTGTCGACACGGACATGATGGTTGTCACTGTAGGGCTCATGTGGTGAACCTGATTACCGCCGCCGGTGCGGCTCAACCACCCCATATCGTCCACTCTGGAGTGCACAAACTTGCCGCCCGCGCCGCTAGCATGCTAACCGTTTGCAGCACAACGCTTTCCGCGGTAACTCGAATCGATCGACGGCAGCGCCGGTGAGCCAGGCGCCCTGAATTGGGCTCACTCGGGTGGCCGCCGGCGCTGACTGTGTCGCAAATCCGACCCACCCGTATCCGGCAACGCGTTACTGTCTTGGGTTGGCGTAGCAACCGACACCTGGGAGGGTAAATGAGCGCCTATCGGACCGTGGTGGTAGGAACCGACGGCTCGGACTCGTCGCTGCGCGCGGTGGACCGGGCAGGCCACATCGCGGGGGCGAACGCGAAGTTGATCGTCGCGTCGGCGTACTTGCCCCAACCAGACGATCCTCGGGCCGCGGACGCGTTGAAGGACGAGAGCTACAAGGTGTCGGGAACCGGTCCGATCTACTCGATTTTGCGTGAAGCGCGGGACCGCGCCAAGGCCGCCGGCGCGAAGGACGTCGAAGAACGGGCGGTCGTCGGTGCACCCGTCGACGCGCTGGTCGGACTGGCCGAGGAGGTCGACGCCGATCTCCTGGTCGTCGGTAACGTCGGCTTGAACACCATCGCGGGCCGGCTGCTGGGCTCCGTGCCGGCCAACGTTTCGCGGCGGGCCAAAACCGACGTACTGATCGTTCACACCACGCCGTAATTCGGGCGCAGGCGGGACCGCACGGCCCAGATACCGGCGGCACCGAGAGTCGAGAACGCCAGCACGAGCACCCATTCACCCAGCCGCTGGTACACGGTGACCTGCAAGCCCAACGGGACGTCTACGACGCGCACGCCACGGTAATCCGAAGGACACCAGGCAAGGTTGCGGCCGCGGGCATCGAATGCCGCGCTGTCCCCGGATAACCCGGCATGCGCCGCCGGGTGGCCGACCTCAGCGGCACGGACCGCGATCGCGCTGGCCAGCTGCGGCTGGGCCCAACTTCCCTGAAAAGTCGACGTCGACGTCTGATACGCCAGCAACTGAGCGCCGCGTTGCACCTCCCGGCGGGGAAGATCGGGAAACAGCGCCTCGAAACTGATCAACGGCCCGATGGCGAGCGAGCCCGCGTACAGCACCACGGGTCCGCTCCCGCGGCCCCGGTCCTGCCCCGCGGCCTTGGTGTAGCGGGTGAGCCAGCCGAGCAGTGGGCGCAGCGGCACGTACTCGCCGAACGGCACCAGCCGGGTCTTGCGGTAGGTGCCTCGGGGGCCATCCGGTCCGAGGAGCATCGACGACTTGTGGATTTTCCCGTCCGGGGCGGGCGCGTCGACGTTGACCAGCAAGTCCGCACCGACTTTTCTGGAAAGGTCCGCCAGCTGCCGCACGTCGTCGGGGTGGCCGGCCGGATCCAGTCCGACGCTGCTCTCGCCCCACAGCACCAGGTCTATGCGTTGCCCCACCAACGTGGCGGTGAGCGCTTTGCCGGCGGCCTCCCGCGCTGCGGCGTCGTCGATGACTCCGGGCTGGACCAGCGCCACCCGCACCGTCGACCCTGCTGCAGGCGCCGGGCCCCACCCGAACCAGGCCGGTCCCAGTCCGGCGCAGGCCAGGGCGATCGCCAGGCAGCTCACTCGCACCGCGACCCCGCGGGCCAGCATCGCGCCGACGATTCCGGTGTTCACCGCGACGATCAGGAAACTGGTCAGCCACACCCCGCCCAGCGCCGCCGACGCGAGTGTGACGGGCTGGTTCCACTGCGAGGCGCCCAGAGCGGCCCACGGGCCACCCAAACTGGGCCAGGACCGCACCGCCTCAGCCGACACCCAGGCGCTGGGCGACACGATCATGGCCGCCAGCAGCCGACGCGTCGTCACCGCACCTGAGAGCAGGCGGTGTGCGAACCAGCCCCACGGCAGCCACAAGGCTCCGATCACCGCAGCCAGGACCAGCAGCAGAGGGCCAGCAAAGGGCAGCAGCCAATACTGCGTAACCAGCACAAAGCCGGCGAGACCGCACCACGCCCGCACCGCGGCGTCGGACGCCGTCGGCGCCGCACGCACCAGCAGCAGCAGCGGGACCAGCCCAACCCAGGCCAGCCACCACCACGACGGCGCCGGAAATGCCAACGCGGGCAATGCGCCGACGATCAGCGCCGCCGCACGACCGGGCAGGCGCCGCGCGCTCACGCACTCGCGAGGTCGTGGCGGGTCAACTGGAACGTGCGGGTCAGGCGGTCCGGTCGCGTCGTCAGCGTCACCTCCACCGCGCCGCCCGGTGTGACGACGTAGCGCTCTTCGACGTCGGGCCCGTCGTCGCGGCGGTCCACCGGTCGGCGCCCTAGATCCGCTGCATCGTGCAGGTCGGGGTCGAACGGGAAGAACACCGGGTCATAGGGTGTCAGGTCGCCGTCGGGGTGGCCGTCGCGCAGGCGGCTGCACTCCACGAACCGGAAATGGCCGATGTTGTGCGCCGCCCGGTACTGGCGGGTGACGACCAGCGGCGGTTGGCCTTCGGCGGGCAGCTGCATGCCTTTGCACACGATCGGGTCGAAGCTGACATCTTATCCCGCCTGCGCTTCGCGGAAAACCCCGAAATGTCGCGAAAGCCGGTCGGACAGTGCGAATCCCGCCTCCTTGTCGAG
>NZ_DASRBZ010000270.1:0-3144 GCF_035653355.1 Mycobacterium sp.
GCGATGCTGCCGCCCACCACCTGCGCCGGCAGCCCGCGCACCGGACGGCCGCGCTGATCAAGCAGACCGGTCTGCCGAGCTAACGCCTCACCGTCGTTGGCCACCCGCAGCACATACCGGGTTTGTTTGCGAATACCGCTGGCCGACAACACATGTACCACCGCGTTGTAGCCGTACAGCTCGAAGATGTCTTTGCGCAGCCGTCGCGCGATACTCCCCAAGTCGACCTCGGCCTCGACGACGACGCGGCCTCCCACGATGTGCAGGCCGCCGGCGAACCTCAGCAGGGACGTGACTTCGGCACGCCGAGCGCTCACCGAATTCACCACCAACCGGCTCAACTCGTCTTTGACTTCGGCCGTCATCGCCACGCGTCGTCACCTCTCGGTCCGCTACGACCCGGTGCCTGAGCGCCGGTCCCTTCCTCAATTGGCATCGGTGCGGCGGCCACAGGACGCGCTTCGGCGTCGGTGGCGCGCACCCGCACCTCTTCCAGCACCGCCGCCAGCTTGCCCGGATCATGTAAAGGTGTACCAGGTCTGGAGACATCGACGAATTGGACCTGCGCGTCGAGCAGCTTTGCGGTGCGGCGCAGTTGCTCACGCTCGCGCTCGCTGGGCACCCGTTCGGCGTCGATGATCACGTCATGCACGGTGAAGTCCGGCGCATGCTGTGCCAGCACGTGCAGATGACGCTCCACCGAAAAACCCGCGGTCTCCCCCGGCTCGGCCACCAGGTTGAGCACCAGCGCGCGCCGGGCCGTCGTCGCCTGCAACGCGTCGGCCAGCCCCGGCACCAATACATGCGGGATCACGCTGGTGAACCACGAGCCCGGTCCCAACACCACCAGGTCGGCGGCCATGATGGCGTCGACGGCCTGCCTGGTGGCCGGCGGGTTGGCTGGCAGCAGGCGCACTCGGCGCACCTTTCCCGGTGTCGTTGCGATCGCCACTTGGCCGCGGATCACCCGGCTCATCCGCGGATCGGCCTCCAGGCCCGCGACGTCGGCCTCGATTTGCAGCGCGATCGGGCACATCGGCAACACCCTGCCCTTGACGCCGAGGATGCGGCCCAGTTCGTCGAGCGCCGCAACCGGGTCGGCCAGCACTTCGTTGAGCCCAGCGAGCAGGAGATTTCCGATCGGGTGCCCGGCCAGTGCCCCGCTGCCCCCGAATCGATGCTGCAGGATAGTTGCCCACAGTCGCCCGTGCGGGCTGTCAGATGCCAAGGCCGCCAATGCCATTCGCAGATCGCCCGGCGGCAACACGTTGAGCTCGTTGCGCAGCCGGCCGGAGGAGCCCCCGTCGTCGGCGACGGTGACCACCGCGGAGACGTGCGGGGTGAGCCGCCGGGCCGCTGACAGCGTCGCATACAGGCCGTGTCCGCCGCCCAAGGCGACTATGCGTTCATTCATTCGCGACCCAGATCCCGGTGCAGCACCCGCACGGACAATTGCGTGTTGGGCTCCATTAGCCGCGCCAACTCCTCCGCAATGACGACGCTGCGGTGCTTACCGCCGGTGCAGCCGATGGCGACGGTCATGTAGCGCTTCCCCTCTCGCCGGTAGCCGTCGACAACCAGGGACAGCAATCGATGGTAGGTGTCCAGAAACTCTGCCGCGCCGGTCTGGCCCAACACATAGTCACGAACCGCCGGATGCTGGCCGGTGTGCGGGCGCAGCTCATCGACCCAGTGCGGGTTGGGCAGGAAGCGGACATCCATCACCATGTCGGCGTCCATCGGTAGGCCGTATTTGAAGCCGAATGACTCGACGGTGACGCTGGTGTGCGCCACTGCCTCGCCGCCGAATGCTCGTTCGATGCTTTCCCGCAAACCCCGCACCGACAGGGTTGAGGTGTCGATGATCAGGTCGGCGGTGGCGCGCACCGGAGCCAGCATCTCGCGCTCGGCGGCGATCCCCTCGGCCAACGTCTGCCTACCTTGCAGAGGGTGGCTGCGGCGATTCTGCTCGTAGCGGCGCACCAACATGTCGTCGGAGGCTTCCATGAACAACACCCGCGGCGTGATGTTGCGGGTGGCCAAGTCGTTGCGCACCCAATCCAGGTCCCCGGTGAACCCCCGCGAGCGCACATCCATGACGACAGCAAGCTGCGTGATCCGCGAACCGGCCGCCAGCCCGAAGTCGACCATGCGGGTGATCAGCTGCGGAGGCAAGTTGTCGGCGACATACCAGCCCAAGTCCTCGAGCACCTTGGCCGCGGTGCCGCGTCCCGCGCCGGACAGCCCAGTCACCAACACCACATCGATGCCTGATTGCGCTGACCCGTCCGGCTGGTTGGCAGCCGACTCCGCGTGCACAGCGCTTGCGCCCGAGTTCTCGTCGCTCATGCTGTGGCCCATCATCCCGAGGCCCGTTCAGGGACTCGATCGCCGGACGCGTCGGAGCGCAGGGCTTCCAGCACCGCCGTCGCGGTCGCCACACCGATACCCGGGACGGCGGTGATCTCCTCGACAGTCGCGTCTCTAAGCCGCGCCAGCGACCCGAAGTGGGTGACCAGCGCCTTGCGCCGGTGCTCCCCGAGCCCCGGCACCGCGTCGAGGGCCGACGCCGTCATCCGCTTGGACCTCTTGCTGCGGTGATAGGTGATCGCGAACCGGTGCGACTCGTCGCGCACCCGCTGCAACAGATACAAACCCTCGCTGTTGCGCGGCATGATGATCGGGTCGGGCTCGGAGGGCACCCACACCTCTTCCAACCGCTTGGCCAGACCGATCACCGCGACGTCCGTGACGCCAAGCTCATCAAGCACGGCCTTGGCCGCATTGACTTGGGGCGCGCCGCCGTCAACGACATACAAGTTGGGCGGATAGGCGAACTTCCTCGACTTCCCCTCGGGCGAAAGCATATTCGGGTCCTGCTGGTCGCGAAGGTGGCGCATGAACCGGCGACGGGTCACCTCGGCGATCGAGGCGACGTCGTCAGAGCGGCCCTGGCCGGCGGCTTCCCGGATCGCGAAATGGCGGTAGTCGGACTTGCGCGGCAACCCGTCCTCGAACACCACCAGCGAGCCCACCACGTCGGTGCCCTGCACGTGGCTGACGTCGACGCATTCGATCCGCAGCGGCGCGTCGGGCAGGCCGAGCGCTTCCTGAATATTCTGCAGCGCAGCCGATCTCGCAGTG
>NZ_DASRBZ010000271.1:0-3802 GCF_035653355.1 Mycobacterium sp.
AACCTGCCACGTCCCGGTTCCGTCGTCGGTGAAGTAGCTCTCGGCAGTGCCGTCGTTATCAAGATCAAGCACCGCATGGTCAGCCAATCCGTCGCCGTCGAAATCGGCCAACGCGTCATCACGGAGCCCGTCACCGTCGAAGTCCAGCCCCACCGCGTCGAACCGGCCGTCGTGGTCGAGGTCTAGGTCCGGTTGGCCGTCCCAGATTCTTGCCGCGCCGTCGTCACCGCCAAGGCAGTACTCCATGCGAGTAACGACGCCGCCCAGCTGTTACCGGTTCCCGCGTGCCTTCCACCAGGACAGCAGCTCTGCAGTCGCTTCCTCTCGAGTTAACGGCCCGCGTTCTAACCGCAGCTCTTTGAGGTAGCGCCACGCCTCACCCACCTGCGGACCGGGCGGGATATCGAGGATCTCCATGATCTCGTTGCCATCCAAATCGGGACGTATCCGCGCCAGATTCTCTAGGGCGGCCAGTTCGGAGATCCGCGCCTCCAGGCGGTCGTAGTTGGACTGCAGTCGGGCCGCCCGGCGCGCGTTACGGGTGGTGCAGTCGGCGCGGACCAGTTTGTGCAGCCGCGGCAGCAGTGGGCCCGCGTCGGTCACATAGCGGCGCACCGCCGAGTCGGTCCACTTGCCCTCGCCGTAGCCGTGGAACCGCAGGTGCAGGTACACCAGCTGCGAGACGTCCTCAACCATCTGTTTCGAGTACTTCAGCGCCCGCAGACGTTTGCGGGCCATCTTGGCGCCGACCACCTCGTGGTGGTGAAAGCTCACCCTGCCGTCGGGTTCGTGCTTGCGGGTGGCGGGCTTGCCGATGTCGTGCAGCAGCGCGGCCCAGCGCAACACCAGATCCGGGCCCTCGTCCTCGAGGTCGATGGCTTGCTGCAACACCCGCAGCGAATGCTGGTAGACGTCTTTGTGTTGGTGGTGTTCGTCGATGGCCATCTGCATGGCGCCGACTTCCGGCAAAACCACTTCACCCATCCCGGTTTGCACCAGCAAGTCGATACCGGCCACCGGGTCCTTGCCGAGCAGCAGCTTGTCCAATTCCGCGGCTACCCGTTCAGCGGTGATCCGGCCCAGTTGCGGCGCCATGTCTTCGATCGCCGAACGCACCCGCGGGACGACCGTGAACCCGAGCTGCGAAACGAACCGAGCAGCCCGCAACATCCGCAATGGGTCGTCGGCGAACGACTCCTGCGGCGTCGCCGGCGTGTCCAGCACACCGGCGCGCAGCGCCGCCAAACCGCCCAGCGGGTCGACGAATTCGCCGGGCCCGCTTGGCGTGACGCGCACCGCCATCGCGTTGACGGTGAAGTCGCGGCGGGCCAGATCGTCCTCCAGGCGGTCTCCGAAGCGCACCTGCGGGTTGCGTGACACCCGGTCGTAGCGGTCGGCGCGAAACGTGGTGATCTCCAGGCGGTGATCGCCCTTGCCGACGCCGACTGTGCCGAACTCGATCCCGGTGTCCCACAACGCGTCGACCCAGCCCCGAAGGATCGCCTGCACCTGCTCGGGCCGAGCACCGGTGGTGAAGTCGAGGTCCGGGCTGAGCCGCCCAAGCGCCGCGTCGCGCACCGATCCTCCGACCAGATACAGCTCGTGGCCCGCCTCGGTGAACAATGCCCCCAGCTCGCGCAAAAGCCCGGCGTGCCGGTTCAAGGCCACCGCAGCTGCGGTCAGCAGGTCGGCGTCTTGGGCGGTGTCGGGCACGTTCGATGAGCCTAGTCGTGCGACGATGCCTGCCGCTTGCGGCGGGAGGAGGAGCGCGACCATCAGACCCAGTCGTGCGACGATGCGTGCCGCTTGCGGCGGGAGGAGGAGCGCGACCATCAGACCCAGTTGCAGCGCTTAATCAAGCGATCGCGCAGGCTGCTACCGGCGAGTGGCCCGGGAACGCGCAACTGCGCCAGCTACTATCGCTTGGGTGTCGGACGACGAACAAGGCAAAGCTCGTCGGCGCCGGGGCAGGCGTCGCGGTCGGCGCGCGGCCGGTTCGTCCGAACACCGCTCAGCCAACCAGGCGACCGGCGGAACCACCGCGGCATCGGATGCCGGATCAGCGAAGTCGTCGCGCTCCCGCTCGTCGCGTCGCGGACCCGAGCGGCTACGCACAGTGCATGAAACCTCTGCCGGCGGATTGGTGATCGACGGTATTGACAAGCCGCGTGAAGAACAGGTCGCGGCCTTGATCGGTCGCATCGACCGGCGCGGTCGGATGTTGTGGTCGCTCCCCAAGGGCCACATCGAAGTCGGCGAGACGGCTGAGCAGACGGCTATGCGGGAGGTCGCCGAAGAGACCGGCGTCCGCGGCAGTGTGCTCGCCGCGCTGGGCAGCATCGACTACTGGTTCGTCACCGACGGGCGGCGGGTGCACAAGACGGTCCATCACTATTTGATGCGGTTCTCCGGCGGCGAACTATCCGACGACGACGTCGAAGTCGCCGAGGTGGCGTGGGTGCCGATACGCGAACTGCCATCGAAGTTGGCCTACGCCGACGAACGCCGGCTGGCCGAGGTGGCCGACGAACTGATCGACAAGCTGCAAACGGACGGTCCGGACGCATTGCCGCCGCTTCCGCCGAGCTCGCCGCGACGGCGGCCACAGACGCATTCGCACGCCCACCGCCGTCGGTCCGACGAATCCGCACCCGGCCGGAAGAACGGTCGCGGTCCAGGGCCGTGACCCGCCGGCGACGATGCAGAGCGAAGCGATGAGGAGGAGCGGCGCTTTGACCCGGCCGCGGCTTTCGCGGGCGGCCGCCTCGTGCCTCGCCGTAGTGGCCGGCATACTCGCCCTCCTCATCGTGCCCACCGCCGCGCCGCGCGCCGCCGCGGGCGAACCCGGCACGACCCCGTTCGTCCAAATCCGCGTCGACCAGGTGACCCCCGACGTCGTCACCACCACCAGCGAGCCGGTCGTCACCGTCAAGGGAATCGTCACCAACATCGGCGACCGCCCGGTTCGCGACGTGATGGTCCGGCTCGAGCACGCGCCGGCGGTCACCTCGTCGGCGGCCTTGCGCACCAGCCTCGACGGCGGCACCGACCAGTACCAACCGGCCGCCGATTTCCTCACCGTGGCAACCGAATTGCAGCGCGGACAAAAGAGCGGGTTCACGCTGTCCGCCCCGGTGCGTTCGTTGACCAAACCGTCGCTGGCCATCGATCAGCCCGGCGTCTATCCGCTGCTGATAAACGTCAACGGCACACCCGACTACGGCGCGCCTGCCCGGCTCGACAACGCCCGATTCCTGCTGCCGGTGGTGGGGGTGCCGCCCGAGCCGACCAAAACCTCCACCGACCCGTTGAGCTCCGTCGTTGCGCCCGACACGTCCAAGCCGGTGCAGATCACCATGCTGTGGCCGCTGGCCGACCGTCCCCGCCTGTCTCCGGGTGCACCCGGCGGCACCTTCCCCGTGCGGCTGATCGACGACGAGCTGGCCACCGCGCTGGCCACCGGCGGGCGGCTCGACGTTCTGCTGTCCTCAGCTGAGTTCGCCACCAGCCACGACGTTGACCCGGATGGCGCGGTCGGTCGCTCGCTGTGTTTGGCGGTGGACCCCGACCTGCTGGTCACCGTCAACGCGATGACCGCCGGGTACGTCGTCTCCAACTCCGCCGACAGCAGCGCACAACAGCCGGGAACACCGACCCATCCCGGAACCGGTCAGGCGGCCGCCGTGAGCTGGCTGGACCGGCTACGCGTGCTGGCCCACCGGATGTGCGTGGCCCCGACTCCATACGCCCACGCCGATCTCGACGCCGTCCAGCGCGTCGCCGAACCGGGGTTGAGCGCCGC
>NZ_DASRBZ010000272.1:0-7067 GCF_035653355.1 Mycobacterium sp.
GCCATCGTCCGCGAAGCGCCGTCAGCGGTGGCCCCGACAGGGCGGCGCCGTCGATGAGGATCTTGGAGACGAACGCGCCGGTGCTGCCGTCCGGATCGACGTCGAAGACGATGTGGGCGTCTTCGAAACCGAGCCACCGCCGCGTCAGCGGGAACCACGCCTTGTAGGTAGCCTCCTTGGCGCAGAACAGGATTCGGTCCCAGTGCAAGCCTTCGGGCAGCGCAGCGATTTCGTGGCGTTCCTCATCGAGAGTGATCGCATCGAGCACGCCTTCGGGCAGGACATCGTGCGGCTCGGCGTCGATGCCCACCGAACGCACCGCAGGGCTGCGACCCACCACCGCGCCGCGGTAGCCCGTGCAGTGGGTAAGGCTGCCCACCACGCCGCCGGGCCAGCACGGTTCGCCCTTGTCGCCCTTGAGGATTGGCACCGGCGGCAGGCCGAGTTTGCTGAGTGCAATTCGCGCGCAGTGGCGTGCGGTGATGAACTCGTTGCGGCGCTTTGCAACTGAGCGCGCGATCAGCGGTTCTTCTTCGGGTAGCGGCGCCAGGCCGGGCGGGTCGGAGTAGACCTCCTCGAACGCGAGATTGTCGGCATCGACGGGCAACACCGACGACAGCAGGGTTGGCTTCGTCATCGCCGTTGTCGGAGTCGTTCCTGAAACCGCTCGGCCTGTGCTCGCATCTCCGGGGTGATCACGAAATGCCCGCCGAACTCGTTGAGATAGCCGGGTGCGTACTGCGGATCCGGCAGCACCTGGCGCAGCCAGGCATACGGTTTGCGCCGCCGCCACTCCCGCGGGTAACCCACCGACACCTCTTCGAAGCGCACCCCGTCATACCAGGTGGTCCGAGGAATGTGCAGATGCCCGTAGACCGAGCAGGTCGCGTTGTAGCGAGTGTGCCAGTCGGCGGTCTCGGTGGTTCCGCACCACAGCGAGAACTCCGGGTAGAACAGCGCGTCACAGGGCTCGCGTACCAGCGGGAAGTGGTTGACCAACACGGTGGGGGTCATCCAGTCCAGCTGTTCGAGACGGGCGCGGGTGGTGGCCAGTCGCTCGCGGCACCATGCCTCTCGGGTGGGATACGGCTCGGGTGAAAGCAGGAATTCGTCGGTGGCTACCACGTTGCGGTCCCGCGCGATCGCCAGGCCCTCGGCTTTGCTGGCTGCCCCCTCCGGCAAGAAGCTGTAGTCGTAGAGCAAAAACATCGGCACGATGGTGGCCGGTCCGCCACGCTCGGTCCACACCGGGAAGGGATGCTCGGGTGTGACGACGCCCATCTCGTCGCACATGTTGACCAGGTAGTCGTAGCGATCCTTGCCGAAGACCTGCATCGGGTCGCGGCCGGTAGTCCACAGTTCGTGGTTGCCGGGCACCCAAATCACTTTGGCGAATCGTCGGCGCAGCACATCCAGTGCCCACCGAATCTCGTCGGTGCGTTCCGCGACGTCGCCCGCCACGATCAGCCAGTCGTCCGGCGACGACGGGTGCAGCGATTCGGTGACGGGTTTGTTGCCGAGGTGGCCGGTGTGCAGATCGGAAACCGCCCAAAGCGTCGGCTGCCCGCCGTTAGTCTGCTCGCGCGCTGCCACGACTCCCCAGCCTAACGGTCTGCCGGCCGAACCCTCGGCCGCGTCGTCGCTAAAACTAGAACAGGTTCTTGTTTCCCCTGTGCCCGCCCGAGCCCGGCTTGTACACTCCCGACAATCAGGTCGAGTCAGGGGGTGTGATGCTCACCAAGCTGCGTCTGCTTGCGGCGTTGGGTGCGCTGCTCACCGCCGTGGTCCTGGTGTGGCAGAGCGCGCCGCCAACGGTGACCGGCGGCGGCCGCGTCGAATTGCGGTCCACTGCGGCGCCAATGGAACCGGCCACCACGATGAAGAGCCCGATCATCGCAACCGTCAACCCCCGCCCGTTCGACCCGTGCGAAGACATCCCGTTCGATGTGGTGCAGCGGCTCGGTCTGAGCTTCACCCCGCCCGAGCACGAGGAAGGGCTGCGCTGCCACTACGACGCAGGCAACTACCAGTTGGCGGTCGAGCCGATCATCTGGCGCACCTACGAGCAGTCGTTGCCCCCCGACGCCCTCGAAACCACAATCAACGGCCACCGCGCCGCCCAGTACTGGGTGTTGAAGCCCACGTGGCGCAACAGCTACTGGTACATCTCCTGCATGGTGACGTTCAAAACCAGCTACGGGGTGATCCAGCAGTCGCTGTTCTATTCGACCGTATATTCCTCCCCGGATGTGGATTGCCCGTCGACGAATCTGCAGCGCGCACAAGAGCTTTCGCCGTACTACGTGTTCTGACCTCGGCCGCGCAGCAACCGATACACAGTGCCTTTGCGCTGACCTCATAGCCTGAGGTGGTGAGTTTCACACCCACCGAACGGGCCAGTCGGATGCTGCGCGGGCGGGCGAACCGGATTGTCGGCCACGCACTCGGCCGGCTGTTACGCCTGCCCAAGCCGAGCTGCGGATACACGGTCAGCACCGTCCGGATTCCGATGCGCGACGGAGTCGAGCTGGCAGCCGACCACTATGCACCCAGCGGAGAGCCCGCCGGCACCCTTTTGGTGCGCGGACCCTATGGCCGCGGGTTTCCGTTCTCGCTGGTATACGCCGCGATGTACGCCGCCCGCGGCTACCGCGTGATTCTGCAGAGCGTCCGCGGAACGTTCGGCTCGGCCGGGGTTTTCCAGCCGATGATCCACGAGGCCGCCGACGCTGCCGACACTGTCGCCTGGCTGCGCCAGCAGCCGTGGTTCACCGGTCGGTTCGCCACCATCGGTTTGTCGTATCTGGGATTCACCCAGTGGGCGCTGCTGCAAGAGCCTCCTGCGGAGTTGGCCGCGGCCGTCATTACCGCCGGCCCGCACGACTTCAACGCATCGGTATGGGGCACCGGGTCATTCGCGGTCGCCGACTTTCTGGGCTGGAGCGACCTGATTGCCCGCCAAGAGGACCCCGTGCGGCTTCGGATCGCCGTCCGCCAACTGCTGGCTTATCGACGAGTGACGCGTGCGGCCGGCGGGTTGCCGATGGGCGAGGCGGCCCGCGCGCTGCTGGGCAAAGGGGCACCCTGGTACGAGTCGTGGCTGGAGCACACCGAACCCGACGACCCGTTCTGGGAGCCGCTGCGCTTCACTGCAGCGCTGGACCGCGTGCAGGTTCCGGTGCTGCTGATCGGCGGCTGGCAAGACATCTTCATCCGGCAGACGCTGGAGCAGTTCCGCCACCTGGATCGGCGAGGTGTCGACGTCGCGCTGACGGTCGGGCCGTGGACGCACACCCAGCTGCTCACTAAGGGGCTGGCCACCATCACCCGCGAATCGCTGAGCTGGCTGGACTGCCACCTGCGCGGTACAACCGCAGAACCGCGGCCCAGCAGGCTCCGCATCTTCGTCACCGGTCAGGGCTGGCTCAACCTGCAGGACTGGCCGCCCACGACCACCGAGCACACGCTGTACCTGCAGCCCGGCGGCGGCCTGGACGCAACGCCACCTTCGACAACGGCGCCGCCCGCGTCGTTCCGCTACGACCCGAGCGATCCGACCCCGACTATCGGCGGTCGGCTGCTGTCACGCGACGGCGGATACCGCAACGACGACCGGTTGGCCCGGCGTGATGATGTGCTCAGCTTCACCGGCGACCCGCTCACCGCGGATCTGTGCGTGCACGGCAATCCGGTCGTCGAGTTAGGGCATACCTCGGACAATCCGCATGTCGACGTGTTCGTGCGGGTCAGCGAGGTCGACGCCCGGGGCCGGTCGGTCAACGTCAGCGACGGCTACCTGCGGCTGACCGACGGAGCAGATACCGTCCGCCTCGAACTGGACCCCATCGCGCACCGATTCCGCGCGGGCTCACGCATCCGCGTGCTGGTGGCCGGCGGCTGCCATCCCCGCTATGCGCGCAACCTCGGCACGGGCGAGCCGCCGCTGACGGGCCGGCAGCTGAAGCACGCTACCCACATGGTGCACTTCGGCCCCTCCCGGCTTGTGCTTCCCGTCTCGTAAGCGGCGGGCTAGCCGACGGCATCGCGGACGCGGGCGACAACCTGGCCGAGCGCGGCGTCGTCGTGGATTGGGGCGGCCAGCGTCGGCGTCACCGGCAGCTGCACCCAGCTGCTGCATCCCGCGTACTCGGGCGTGCGAACCAGCGACACCGGCTCGGCCAACGGCATGACCGACACCACCAGGACCTCCAGCCGGTGCTTAGGCCGGAAGTCGAGCCGATCCGCGCGCACCGACGCGGGCGTCCAGATGTGCAGGTCGGCGATGGCGTTGATATTGTCCGGGCGGTTAACTTGCAGCGACGCAAAAACTTTCGCGGCCGCCCGGACGACGACGTGGTCATCGGTACTGTCGGCTGCTGCGGGTGCCAGCAGGTCGTGATGTTCGGGTCGGACGCGCTCGGCGTGGCTGTGCGCGACGGTCGGGAACAGCAGGAACTCCCGGGCCGCTACCTCGAAGCGTTTTTCGCGAATGCCGCCTTTACGCAACAGCACCGTCTGGCGACCGTCGAGCAGCGCATGCACCACCGCGCTCCATTCCTTGAGCGCGGGGACGGTCGCAATCTGGGTCATCGGTCTATCCGGGCTGCGATTTCCGGTCGGCGCAGCGGCGGGATGGTTTTCGGGGGCTGGCGCCGCGGCGGAAGGGCGTCGAGCAACCGGGTCGTGGCCGCGGCGACCTCGGCGACGGCGGCCTCAAACACCTCGGCGTTGGCGGGTGACGGGCGGGTGATGCCACTGACCTTGCGCACGTATTGGCGCGCGGCCGCTTCGATCTCCACGGCTGTGGCCGGCGGCTCGAGTCCGCGCAGTTCGGTGATGTTCCGGCACATGCCTCAACGATAGGTGCGCCGGGGACTGGCTACGGTGATGCCATGACTCGCCCTGTCGACGATGCAGAGCGAAGCGATGAGGAGGAGCAGGGCCAATGACTAACGACATGCTGCTGATCGACACCGACGAGCGGGTCCGCACGCTGACCCTGAACCGACCCGAATCGCGCAACGCGCTCTCGGCGGCGCTGCGGGACCGGTTCTTCGCTGCGTTGGCTGAGGCCGAGACCGACGACGATGTCGACGTCGTCATCGTCACCGGCGCCGACCCGGTGTTCTGCGCGGGGCTGGACCTCAAGGAGCTCGGTGGTCAGTCGGCGCTGCCCGACATCTCGCCGCGGTGGCCGGCGATGACCAAGCCGGTGATCGGCGCGATCAACGGTGCCGCGGTGACCGGCGGGCTGGAATTGGCGCTGTACTGCGACATCCTGATCGCCTCCGAGCGTGCGCGATTCGCCGACACCCACGCCCGAGTGGGGCTGCTTCCGACCTGGGGACTGAGCGTGCGGCTTCCGCAGAAGGTCGGCGTCGGGCTCGCGCGTCGGATGAGTCTCACCGGCGACTACCTGTCCGCCGACGACGCGCTGCGCGCCGGCCTGGTCACGGAGGTGGTGCCCCACGAGCGACTGCTGGCCGCCGCCCGTGAGGTCGCGGCATCGATCGTCGGCAACAACCAGCACGCCGTGCGGGCATTGCTGGCGTCGTATCACCGCATCGACGAATCGCAGACCAGCGCAGGACTGTGGCTGGAGGCGGCCGCGGCACGGCAGTTCCGGACCAGCGGCGATGACATCGCCGCCAACCGGGAAGCCGTCCTGCAGCGAGGACGCTCGCAGGTGCGCTAGTCGCTCACCTCGTTCCGGTCACCGTCCATCGGCCGGATAGCGCACGCGCGCCGACGAACACCAGCCGCAGCACCACGAATGTCGTTAGCCCTGCCCAGATACCGGCCAGCCCCCAGCCGAACACCAGCGACAACCAGATCAGCGGCAGAAAGCCGACCAGCGCGCTGACTACGGTGGCGGTGCGCATGAACGCCGCGTCGCCGGCGCCCAGCAACACTCCGTCGAGTGCGAAAACCACTCCAGCGACTGGCAATTGGGCCACCAAAAACCACCATGGCACACCGATCACTGCCAGCACCGACGTGTCGCCGGTGAACAGCTTCGGCAGCACGGAAGCCCCGACCGCCAACGCCGCGGCCAAGGCGGCGGCCGCGATCGCGGAAAACACCGTCACCCGGCGAGCCACCGATTTCGCGCGCGCTATGCGGCACGCGCCGAGCGCCGCCCCGACCAATGCCTGCGCCGCGATAGCCAACGAATCAAGAACCAGCGCAAGGAATTCCCACAACTGCAGCACCACCTGATGCGCACCCAAGGCCGCGGCGCCGAACCGGGCCGCCACCGCCGCAGCCGACACGAAGCACGCCTGGAAGGCCAGCGTTCGCACCACGAGGTCGCGGCCCATCGCCAACTGCGCCCGCAACACGGTGCGCTCCAGGCGCAGCGGCACCTGTTCGACCAGCAGCGCACGCCCGAACAGCAGCGCGGCCAGCCACTGGCCAACCAGGTTGGCCACCGCCGAACCAGCCAACCCCAACCGCGGCAAGCCCAGCCAGCCGTACACCAGCAGCGGGCACAACAGTGCCGAAAGTCCGAAGCCCACAACGACGTATCGCAGCGGCCGCACCGTGTCCTGCACCCCGCGCAGCCAGCCGTTGCCGGCCATCGACACCAGAATCGCCGGCGCACCCAGGATCGCGATTCGCAGCCATGGCAACGCCGCGTCCGCTATCTCGCTGCGGGAAGCGATGATCGACACCACGGGCACCGCGGCCGCCTGTACCACCACGACGATCAGCGCGCCTAAAGCCAGCGCCAGCCACGTCGCCTGAACACCTTCGGCCACCGCGGCGCTGCGGTCTCCCGCGCCGTAGTAGCGGGCTGAGCGCGCCGTCGTGCCATACGACAAAAACGTCAGATCTGAACCGACCAGCCCCAGGATCAGCGCGCCGATCGCCAGCCCGGCCAGGCTCAGTGCGCCCAGCCGGCCGACGACCGCGGTGTCGAACAACAGGTAGAGCGGCTCGGCGGCGAGCACACCCAACGCCGGTAACGCCAAGCCGGCGATTTGTCGGCGACCGGCGGCCGAATGCTCGTCAACCAAGCGCGGCGCGCAGCGACGCAACGACCTCGGCCACCGAGCCGACGGTCA
>NZ_DASRBZ010000273.1:0-4752 GCF_035653355.1 Mycobacterium sp.
GCCGCACGTCATGGCCGCCAAGGCGGTTGCGCTGGCCGAGGCTCGGCAGCCCGCGTTCGCCAGCTACGCCCAGCGGGTCGCCGACAACGCCCAGGCGCTGGCCGACGGGTTCCTGCGGCGCGGCGCGCGGCTGGTCACCGGCGGCACGGACAACCACATCGTGCTGCTGGACGTCACATCGTTCGGGTTGACCGGGCGGCAGGCGGAATCGGCGCTGTTGGACGCCGGGGTCGTCACCAACCGCAACTCCATCCCGGCCGACTCCAACGGAGCCTGGTACACCAGCGGCATCCGGTTCGGCACCCCTGCGCTGACCACCCGTGGTTTCGGTGCCGCCGACTTCGATCGGGTTGCCGAGCTGGTTGCCGACGTGCTGACCAACACCGCACCTGTGGGCACCTCCAAGGCCAAGTACACGCTGGCCGACGGGACCGCGGACCGGGTGCGCGCCGCGGCTGCCGAGTTGCTGGCCGCCAATCCGCTCTACCCAGGCTTGGAGTTGTAGCTCCATAGCGACGACCCGCTGCGCCCGGCTTCGCCGCGCTTGCGATCGCCGCTGGGCGCCCGACGTGGCCCCCAATTCGTCGGCCCCGCATGTCAGACTGGCCTCCGTGACCGCCGCACCTGACACCGCCACCTCCGTGATGTCCGCCCCGTTGGCCGAGGTCGACCCCGATATCGCAGAACTGCTGGGCAAGGAACTCGGCCGCCAGCGCAACACCTTGGAGATGATCGCCTCCGAGAACTTCGCGCCGCGCTCGGTGCTGCAGGCCCAGGGCAGCGTGCTGACCAACAAATACGCCGAAGGCCTGCCGGGCCGGCGCTACTACGGCGGCTGCGAATACGTCGACGTGGTGGAGAACATCGCCCGGGACCGCGCCAAGGCGTTGTTCGGCGCTGAGTTCGCCAACGTGCAACCGCATTCCGGCGCGCAGGCCAACGCCGCGATCCTGCACGCGCTAATGACACCGGGGGAGCGGCTGCTCGGCCTGGACCTGGCCAACGGCGGCCACCTGACCCACGGGATGCGGCTGAATTTCTCCGGCAAGCTGTACGAGACGGGGTTCTACGGCGTCGATCCGGTGACCCATCTGATCGACATGGACGCGGTGCGGGCCCAGGCGCGCGAGTTCCGGCCCAAGGTTCTGATCGCCGGTTGGTCCGCCTACCCGCGGATTCTTGACTTCGCTGCTTTCCGGTCCATTGCCGACGAGGTGGGTGCGAGGCTGTGGGTCGACATGGCCCACTTCGCCGGGCTGGTGGCGGCAGGTCTGCACCCGTCGCCGGTGCCGCATGCCCACGTGGTGTCCACCACCGTGCACAAGACGCTGGGGGGCGCTCGGTCCGGGCTGATCCTCGGCAAGCAGGAGTTCGCGAAGGCGATCAACTCAGCCGTGTTCCCCGGCCAGCAGGGCGGACCGCTGCTGCAGGCGGTCGCCGCCAAGGCCGTCACATTCAAGATCGCGGGCACTCCGGAGTTCGCCGAACGCCAGCAGCGCACGTTGTCGGGCGCGCGGATCGTTGCGGAGCGACTATTGGCTTCCGACGTCGCCAATGCTGGCGTGTCGGTGGTCAGCGGCGGCACCGACGTCCACTTGGTGCTGGTCGACCTGCGCAACTCTCCGCTGGACGGCAAAGCGGCTGAAGACCTGCTGCATGACGTCGGGATCACCGTCAACCGCAACGCCGTCCCCAACGACCCGCGCCCGCCGATGGTGACCTCAGGGCTGCGGGTGGGCACGTCGGCGTTAGCTACCCGCGGTTTCGGTGACGCCGAATTCACGGAGGTCGCGGACATCATCGGGACCGCGCTGGCCGCGGGCGAGTCGGCCGACGTGCCGGCGCTGCGCGAACGGGTCACTCGCTTGACCCGGGAGTTCCCGCTGTACGAGGGCTTGGAAGACTGGAAGCTGGTCGACCGGTAGCGGGCGCGCCCGATTTCATGAAACCTGTGTACGCGGGTTACAGTAACTTTTATGGCAGTCAAACCTGTTGCTAATGCGCTGACGCTGGAACTCGAGCCGGTCGTGGAACGGCTGATGGACCACCACCTCAACACCGAGGACATTTGGTACGCCCACGACTATGTGCCGTTCGACCGCGGCGAGAATTTCGCCTTCCTCGGCGGACGCGACTGGGACCCCTCCCAGGCGACGCTGCCGCGGCCTTTCATGGACGCCTGCGAGATCCTGCTGCTGATCAAGGACAACCTGGCGGGCCATCACCGTGAGTTCGTCGAGCACTTCATCCTCGAGGAATGGTGGGGCCGCTGGATCGGCCGATGGACCGCCGAGGAGCATCATCACGCGATCGCGCTGCGCCAGTACCTGGTGGTGACCCGGGAGGTCGACCCGACCGCTAACGAAGAGGCCCGGGTGCAATATGTGATGAAGGGCTACCGGGCCGACCACTACAGCCAGATCGAAACCCTCGTGCACATGGCGTTGACCGAACGCAGCCACGCCGTTTTCTGCCGCAACTTGGCGGCCCAGCTCGAGGAGCCCATCCTGGCCGGACTCATTGACCGGATCGCCAGGGACGAGGTGCGTCATGAGGAGTTCTTCTCGGCCCTCGTTGCGCACTGCCTCGACTACCGCCGCGAAGAGACGATCGCCGCTATCGCGGCCCGTGCGGCCGAGCTCCAGGTCGTCGGCGCCGACATCGACGCCTACCAAGACAAGCTGCGAAACGTCGCTGAGGCAGGCATTTTCGACGAGGATCAGCTGCGCCAGGTCATCTCCGACCGCATCACCGAATGGGGCCTGGCCAGCGAACCTGCGCTGCAGCAGTTCGTGCAGCGCTAAGATTGCCCGGCTCGTCCGTCGGGGCGTTGCGCGGCCCGCATCGGTCGCCAGGCGGGTAACGACCGGCGCGCCTGCACGGCGGGCATGCGGCGACCAGAGTAGCGTCGCAGTCGATGGCTAGCGACATGCTCTGCTGTCCGAGCGGCGCCTTTGCTCACGACTACGGCAGGACCGGCCCTGGTCCTGGTGCCGCAGCCCCCGCCCAGTCCGCGCGGGGCCGCGCGGGCAGTTACGCCAGGAGCGCTTCGTGACTGATTCGCCGTCGGTTGCACAGGACACTATTCGGACGTATGTGCTCGACACTTCCGTGCTGTTGTCCGATCCGTGGGCGTGTACCCGCTTTGCCGAACACCACGTCGTGGTGCCTTTAGTTGTAATCAGCGAATTGGAGGCCAAACGCTACCACCACGAGCTGGGTTGGTTCGCCCGCCAGGCTTTGCGTTTGTTCGACGACCTGCGGCTGGAGTACGGACGGCTAGATCAGCCCATTCCTGTTGGGACACAGGGCGGTACGTTGCATGTCGAGCTCAACCACAGCGATCCGGCGGTGTTGCCTGCGGGATTCCGTACCGAGTGCAACGACTCGCGGATCTTGAGTTGCGCGGCCAACCTTGCTGCCGAGGGCAAGCGGGTGACGTTGGTCAGCAAGGACATTCCGCTACGCGTCAAGGCCGGTGCGGTGGGCTTGGCGGCCGACGAGTATCACGCCCAAGATGTCATTACTTCCGGATGGACCGGCATGGCCGAGATCGAGACTGCCGTCGACGATATCGACGCGTTGTTCGCCGACGGTGAGATCGACCTGGTCGATGCCCGGGACCTGCCCTGCCACACCGGGGTTCGGCTGCTCGGCGGCAGCTCGCACGCGCTAGGCCGCGTCAACGCCCACAAACGTGTTCAGCTTGTCCGCGGCGACCGCGAGGTGTTCGGTCTTCGTGGCCGATCCGCGGAGCAACGGGTGGCGCTCGATTTGCTGCTCGACGAGTCAGTGGGCATCGTGTCGCTGGGCGGTAAAGCCGGCACCGGCAAGTCGGCGCTGGCGCTGTGCGCAGGGCTCGAAGCGGTGTTGGAGCGCCGAACTCAGCGCAAGGTGGTGGTGTTCCGCCCGTTGTATGCAGTTGGCGGGCAAGACCTGGGCTACTTGCCGGGCAGCGAGAGCGAGAAGATGGGCCCGTGGGCGCAGGCGGTGTTCGACACCCTCGAGGGCCTGGCCAGCCCGGCGGTGCTGGAGGAGGTGCTGTCGCGCGGCATGCTCGAAGTTTTGCCGCTGACCCACATTCGGGGGCGTTCGCTGCACGACTCCTTCGTGATTGTCGACGAGGCGCAATCGTTGGAGCGCAATGTGCTGCTGACGGTGCTGTCGCGGCTGGGCGCGGGATCGCGCGTCGTGCTGACCCATGACGTGGCTCAGCGGGACAACCTGCGGGTGGGCCGCCACGACGGGGTGGCGGCGGTGATCGAGAAGCTCAAGGGCCACCCCTTATTCGCGCACATCACCCTCGTCCGCAGTGAGCGGTCGCCGATTGCCGCGCTGGTCACCGAGATGTTGGAGGAAATCGCCCCGCCTCGTTGACCTAGCGTTTCGGTAGGCTGCCAGCGTGCCGAGACGACCCGACAGCCAGGCCTGGCGGTACTGGCGAACCGTTCTCGGTTTGCTTGCTGCCGCGACAGTGCTGGTGATCGGTGCCCTCACCGGTCATGTGAAACGCGCCGACGCCGACGATGTGGATTGTTCGCGGGTCAAGTGCGTGGCGCTGACCTTCGACGACGGGCCGACCCCCTACACCGACCGGCTGTTGCAGATCCTCAAGGACAACAACGCCAAGGCGACGTTCTTCTTGATCGGAAACAAGGTGGCGGCCAACCCCGCGGGCGCCAAACGCATCGCGGATGCCGGGATGGAAATCGGCGGCCACACGTGGGAACACCCCAACATGACGACGATCCC
>NZ_DASRBZ010000274.1:0-13652 GCF_035653355.1 Mycobacterium sp.
GTACGTGGCAGCGACCAAAGCAAGCCCGTCAACCGATGAGCCGGTGAAACGCAGCGCCACCAAGGCCCCCGCCAAGGCCGGGGCAAAGCGATCCGCGGCAAAGTCCACCAACGGGTCCGCCTCGTCCAAGCGGGCCACCAAGAGCGCCCCCCGGGCAAGCAAGACCACTGCAGCGGCCACCAAAGCCACCAGCGCCAAGACCACGAAGAAGGACCACGCCCCGGCCAAAAGTGCCGCCGCAAAGCCATCGCGGAGCCGCACAAAGAAGGGTACGGAGCCAAAGGATGTCGAGGTCGTCGCCGACGCCCTTGTCGAGGACGTCGACGCCGAGGCGGATCTCGGCGTTGAGCCGGACGCCGACATCGAACCCGACGACATCGATATCGACCCCGCCGACCTGAGTCTCGATGACCTCGAGGACGTAGCGCCCGAGAGCGACGATGCCGAGCTCGAGCAAGCCGACACCGACGACACCGACGCCGCCGCGCCCGCCGTGACCGTCGAAGACACCGTCGAGGACGACGAAGAGATCGCTGAGCCGAGCGAAAAGGACAAGGCCTCAGGCGATTTCGTATGGGACGAAGACGAGTCTGAGGCGTTGCGCCAGGCGCGCAAAGACGCCGAACTCACCGCATCGGCGGACTCGGTTCGCGCGTACCTCAAGCAGATCGGCAAGGTCGCGCTGCTCAACGCGGAGGAAGAGGTCGAGCTGGCCAAGCGGATCGAAGCCGGTCTGTACGCCAGCCAGCTGCTGGCCGAAATGGCCGAGCGCGGCGAGAAGCTTCCGGCCGCCCAGCGCCGCGACATGATGTGGATCTGCCGCGACGGCGATCGCGCGAAAAACCATCTGCTGGAAGCGAATCTGCGTCTGGTGGTGTCACTGGCCAAGCGCTACACCGGCCGCGGCATGGCGTTTTTGGACCTCATCCAGGAAGGCAACCTCGGTCTGATCCGTGCGGTCGAGAAGTTCGACTACACCAAGGGTTACAAGTTCTCCACGTATGCGACATGGTGGATCAGGCAGGCGATCACGCGAGCCATGGCGGACCAGGCGCGCACCATCCGGATACCGGTTCACATGGTCGAGGTGATCAACAAGCTGGGCCGCATTCAGCGCGAGCTGCTGCAGGATCTGGGCCGCGAGCCCACTCCTGAGGAGTTGGCCAAGGAGATGGACATCACGCCGGAAAAGGTGCTGGAGATCCAACAGTATGCGCGTGAGCCGATCTCGTTGGATCAGACCATCGGCGACGAGGGTGACAGCCAGCTCGGCGACTTCATCGAAGACAGTGAAGCCGTGGTGGCCGTCGACGCGGTGTCGTTCACCCTGCTGCAGGACCAGCTGCAGTCGGTGCTGGAGACGCTCTCCGAACGCGAAGCCGGCGTGGTGCGGCTGCGGTTCGGGCTCACCGACGGCCAACCACGCACGCTTGACGAGATCGGCCAGGTCTACGGCGTCACCCGGGAACGCATCCGCCAGATTGAGTCCAAGACAATGTCGAAGCTGCGTCACCCCAGCCGTTCGCAAGTGCTGCGCGACTACCTCGACTGACGCACACCCGCAATGCCGGCTATATTGCCGGCCTGGCTAGCTCGCGTCGCGGGTTATCCTGTCGAGCACTCCGTCGCCATCTCGCTCGAAAACGAACGATGCGGGCTGGGCGCGCGCCGCTGAGTCACCCGCCAGCGCGAGAACCTCGTCGAACCCCTCGAGCAGGCACCGGGTAAACAGTTCCCCATCCTGGACGGCGGCCCTGTCGTAGCGCACGGTGATCGTGCACCAAGCGCCCATGGATAACAGGACGACCGACATCCCCAAACCAGCCAACGAATTAAGGGCATACGTCCGTAGCACCTTTCCGCCGGCAACGTAGACGTCGCCGTCGTATGTAGGCGCATTGCTGGCTGCCGCATCGAAATGTCCAGCGCCACTGACAGTCTCCAGCGCGCGCGCCGGCACGAGGTTCAGAAGTGGTGCGAAGAGACTGCCGATGTTCCGTGCGGGCTCCGCGCGGCGCCGTGTCATCTGCTCGCGAATCTCCCGCATGCGAGCGACCGGATCGGCCGTCCCTGCCGGGGCGGCCAGGTTGATCAGGGCGAGCCGATTGCCGCCGGCAGCGTCTGCGTCGGTGCGCACGCTCACCGGGACGATCACCGGCAGCCTGTCAATCGGTGCGCCGAGCGCCTCGTGATAGCGGCCCAACGCGCCGCACAGCGCCGCCAGGTAGACGTCGTTGATTGAGCCGCCGCCGGCTATGGCAGCCCGTTGCAGGTCTGAAAGCCGGATGTCGAGCGCTTCGCTGCGGCAAGCCAAGCTGCGCTGGCGCAGCAAGGGCGACGGCTCGGCGACCGGGCTCATTACCCGAACACTCGAGCGGGCATGCCCCACGGCGCCCGCCATCGCCGACGCCGGGTTGAGCATCGCCCGGCCGACTGTCGAGATCGCGCCGCACAGCGCTCGCCAGACTGCCCTGACAACGGCGCCGGGCAGGTTTTTGATGCCTTCCAGCATTAAGCCGTTGGGTGACAGATGCTGCGGAGTTGGCGGCGGAGGCAGCGGCTCGGCCGGTGGATCGCGCTGCAGGTCGCAGATCTGCGCGAAAATCTCGAAGCTGCCGATTCCGTCACCGATTGCATGGCCCACGTGGAAGACAATCGCGGCCGTACCATCGGCAAGGCCCTCGACCAGGGTGGCCGTCCACAGCGGCCGCGCGATGTCCAGGGGTGACTGCAGCAGCACGTCGGCCAGATCGAAGACCTCCCGCAGCGTGCCGGGTTCGGAAACGCGCACCCGCCGCACATGAAAGTCCAAGTCGAAGTCCGGATCCACCACCCAGCGCGGTGCAGCCGTCGGCAGGGTGGGCACCACGACCTTCTGCCGCATCCGCAGCACCCGCCGGGAGGCGTTGTCGAAGCAGTCGCGGAACCGGCCCCAGCCTGGGGCGGTGTCGAGAAGGACCACGCCCATGACCGCCGCGCGGGTGCGCGGGTTCACTTCACGCCGATACATCAGATAGTCGAGCGGGCCCAGCTCGGCAGGCAACCCAGCGGCGTCGACGGACTCAACCATCGCGGCCACGCCGCCGGTGCTCGGGTGCCCGTGTCGCCAACGACGTCATGCCAGCCAAGCCTCCTGTCTTAGACACCATCCCGGCCCTGGCATCGCAGGCTAGCCGGGTTGACCCCAGCATCGGAGCTAATCGTGCGATCGCACTCGACGGGCTCGATCGAGCGAGCAATCGGACAGGTCGACTCGAGAGATGAGGTCTCGGCCATCAGCCCCCGGCTGATATTTCGGATGCGTTGACGCCAACGCAGACTTAACGTGACCGCATGTCAGCCAGCCGCATTCTGGTGTCGTCCGGCTCGGATTTCGAAGCAACCGTCGGCTATTCCCGAGCGGTGCGCGTCGGCCGATACGTTGCCGTCGCCGGTACCACCGGCGCCGGACCAGCCGATGACATTGGCGCTCAGACCCGAGATGCCTTACGCCGCATCGCGTTTGCGCTTCAGGAGGCCGGCGCGGCGTTGACCGACGTCGTGCGCACCCGTGTCTACGTCACCGACATCTCGCGTTGGCGGGAAGTCGCCGCGGTGCACGCCGACGTCTTCGGCGAGATCCGGCCCGCGGCCACCATGGTCGAAGTCTCGGCGCTTATCGCGCCGAGCTTGCTGGTGGAAATTGAAGCCGACGCCTACGTCGGCTCGTCGAGCGGCGGAAAGCTGCCGTCCGGACCGGGCCGGTAGGCGGTGACCTTCGTCACGGCGGCGACCGGCAGCGGACCGTACAAGTGCGGGAACAACATCGACTCTGGATCCGTTGGCACGCCCGGTTCCCACCGCACCGGTGAGTCAAGCCGGGCGGGGTCGATATGCAGCAACACCAGATCGTCGCGTCCGCGATAGAGCCGGTTGGCCGGCAGGTGAACCTGCGATGGCGTCGACAAATGGACGAACCCGGCGCTCGACAGCGAGTCGGGGCGAATCTCACCGGAGTTCTGAGCACACGACCACGCCCGCGCCGAGCACAGATGAACCAGTTTCCGCGAGACGAACGTCACACCTCAGACTGCCTCGAGACGCAACTGGAGGGGGCGTGAGAAACGACACACCGGGTACACCTTGGGGAACAAGGCCGAAAGCCGAAACGTCTGAGACAGTGGAGATACGTCAGGAACGGAGAAGCCATGAACGCCACATTGACCAGTCCCGAACTCACCAGGGCTGATCGGTGCGATCGGTGCGGCGCGGCCGCCCGTGTGCGTGCCACGCTGCCGTCCGGCGGTGAGCTTCTCTTCTGCCGGCATCACGCCAACGAGCATGAGGCCAAGCTGATCGAATTGTCCGCGGTGCTAGAAGCCAGCGCGGCGCCGCTGGACGCCTAAGGCACCGAGCGCGTCAGTCCTTGTTGAGCCTCTCGTAAATTCGCTTGCACTCCGGGCAGACCGGAGACCCCGGCTTCGCCGACCGTGTTACCGGAAACACCTCGCCGCACAGTGCGACGACATGGGTGCCCATTACCGCGCTTTCGGCGATCTTGTCCTTTTTGACGTAGTGGAAGTACTTGGGAATGTCGCTGCCGGTACCGTCGTCGACCTGTTCTTCGGTATCGGTGCGCTCGATCGTCTCGGTCTGCATAGCCCATATTGTGCCGCAGACCGGATCCCCAAAACTGCTAGAAGCCGACGCCGACCAATTGTGGGACAGTGGAGAAATGAAGCGCGGCTCGCAGCTGGGTTTCGACGACGACGGTCGACCAGTCCTCATCACCGCCGCCGCACCGTCATATGAGGTGCAGCACCGCGAGCGGGTGCGCAAGTACCTGACCCTGATGGCGTTCCGGGTACCGGCGCTGGTGCTGGCGGCGCTCGCCTACGGCGCCTGGCACAACGGCCTGATCTCATTGCTGATCGTGGCCGCCTCGGTGCCGTTGCCGTGGATGGCGGTGCTGATCGCCAACGACCGGCCGCCGCGACGCGCCGACGAACCCCGGCGCTTCGACAACGTCCCGCGCCGCACGCCACTGTTCCCGACCGCCGAACGGCCGGCACTCGAGCAGCGCAGAGCTGCGCCGCCGCAACCGGACTCGCCGCACTCGGCGGGTGACGGTTCCGCGTAGCCGGCCACTCGCCACAGTTCTCAGGACATTCTCAGGTCGGCGGCACATTCGCGCACGTCAACGGGTGTGAGATAGCCGCCCGGTGGGAACTCATCGCGTGGGTTGGTCGTTGGACCACATGACAGTTCCAGCCGATCGGGAGGGCGCTATGGCACATGCCACCACAAGCCGGATTGACAGCGATCTGGACGCACAGAGCCCAGCCGCCGACTTGGTGCGCGTGTATCTGAACGGCATCGGCAAGACCGCGTTGCTCAATGCTGCCGACGAGGTCGAGCTGGCCAAGCGCATCGAGGCCGGGCTTTATGCCCAGTATCTGCTGGAAACCCGGAAGCGTCTCGGGGAGAACCGCAAACGCGAACTGGCGATGGTGGTCCGCGACGGCGAGGCGGCGCGCCGCCATCTGCTGGAAGCCAACCTGCGGCTGGTGGTGTCGCTGGCAAAGCGCTACACCGGACGCGGCATGCCGCTGCTCGACCTCATTCAGGAGGGCAACCTCGGCCTGATCCGCGCGATGGAGAAGTTCGACTACACAAAGGGATTCAAGTTCTCCACCTATGCCACGTGGTGGATCCGCCAAGCCATCACGCGGGGTATGGCCGACCAGAGCCGCACGATCCGGCTGCCGGTCCATTTAGTCGAGCAGGTCAACAAGCTGGCGCGGATCAAGCGGGAGATGCACCAAAACCTCGGCCGCGAGGCCACCGACGAGGAGCTTGCCGCCGAGTCCGGCATTCCGGTCGACAAGATCAACGACCTGCTGGAGCACAGCCGCGACCCGGTGAGCCTGGACATGCCGGTCGGCTCCGACGAGGAAGCTCCCCTGGGCGATTTCATCGAGGACGCCGAGGCGATGTCCGCGGAGAACGCGGTGATCTCCGAGCTGCTGCATACCGACATCCGCAGCGTGCTGGCCACGCTCGACGAGCGGGAGCACCAGGTGATCCGGCTGCGGTTCGGCCTCGACGACGGCCAGCCGCGAACGCTGGATCAAATCGGCAAGCTGTTCGGTTTGTCGCGTGAGCGGGTTCGGCAGATCGAGCGGGAAGTCATGGCCAAGCTGCGCCACGGCGAGCGCGCCGACCGGCTGCGCTCCTACGCCAGTTAAGGCTGCCAGCTGACACCAGCGACAGACGCCCGCCGCAACCGCGGCGGGCGTCGCGCTGCCTTGGAGTGTTAGTGAACCATTCTCGCAGCTAGGCAAGTAGACTCGGCGGCGATGGAGGGTGCGGAATGAACGAGCTGGTTGACACCACCGAGATGTACCTGCGGACGATTTACGACCTCGAGGAGGAGGGCGTGACGCCGCTGCGCGCGCGGATCGCCGAGCGGCTCGAGCAGAGCGGTCCCACCGTCAGCCAGACCGTGTCACGGATGGAGCGCGATGGGCTGCTGCGGGTGGCCGGCGACCGCCACCTGGAGCTCACCGACAAGGGCCGCGCGCTGGCCGTCGCGGTGATGCGCAAGCACCGGCTCGCCGAGCGGCTGCTGGTCGATGTGATCGGGTTGCCGTGGGAAGAAGTGCATGCCGAAGCCTGCCGGTGGGAGCACGTGATGAGCGAGGACGTTGAGCGCCGGCTCGTGCAGGTGCTCAACAACCCGACCACCTCCCCGTTCGGCAACCCGATTCCCGGGCTGAAGGATCTCGGCGTCGGACCCGGATTCGGCTCCGAAGATGCCAACTTGGTGCGGCTCACCGAGCTGCCGTCGGGCTCGCCGGTGGCCGTTGTCGTCCGCCAGCTCACCGAACACGTCCAAGGCGACATCGATCTCATCACCCGGCTCAAGGACGCCGGCGTCGTGCCGAATGCGCGCGTGACCGTCGAGACCAACCCGGCCGGCGGGGTGACCATCGTGATCCCGGGCCACGAGAACGTGACCCTGCCGCACGAGATGGCCCATGCCGTCAAGGTGGAAAAGGTCTAGCCCTACACCGCCCGCTGACCGAACGCCCGCCGCGGCGGTAGCCGCACCCCGAGCCGCCTCGCCAGTCGATAACCGGTCAGCCCCAATTCGCGGATGCGCTCCGGCCGCAGCCCCGACTGCAACGCCTGATCCAGCATGCCCGCCATCCGGTGCCCGGGCTCACAGCGCAGCGCCGCCTCCAGCGACACCCCGGCCAGCGGCCCGTCGCCGCGGGCGTAGGCGCTGAACGCCAGCAGCACCAGCGCCTCGACCCGCCACGGCTCGGGCAGGCGGCGCGACAGCACCGCCCACAACGACTCGGCCTCGCCGGCATTGACGCCGACTGCAAGGGCATACATCGTGTCGCGAACCTGGACATCGGTCAGCGCGCAGGCCAGCCTCGCCAGCTCGGTCATGCCCAGCTGCCGGTCGTCGGCAATACGCGCAGCGGCCGCCATCATCTCCTCGACGTCGTGGCGCGCTGTTGCATCGGGATCGACGCGATACGCCTCGTCGCGCGCCGCCGCCACTTCGGTGATCGCGGCGGCCAACTCAGCGCTGCCGGCCGTGTCGTCGACCGCGATCACCGATTGCAGATCGGCGCGCCGGGCATAGAGGCGCCGCCCGTCCAGCACCGCCGCCACCGCCAGCGGCGACGCCGACGGATCGTCGATCACACCGCCGGCACCGCATCCGTCGACGCAGCGCCAGCGCCCGCCGCTGGCCACCCGATCCACCAGATGCGCCGCCCATAATTCGATGTCGCGTTGCGACAATGCCTCACTCAGCGCGGTGCACAGTTGGCGGTAGTGCTCGCCACACACCGGGCAGCGCGCCCCATTGGCGTCGATGATCACCGCGATCGCGGCCTCGGGCTCTGCGGCGGCGGCGACCTCGGCAAGATGCCCGACCCGCTCGGTCAGGTCGGCGGAAAGATCCACCCGCATCACCGCACCCATCTCGCCGCGGTCGATCGAGACCAAGACCAGCGATTTTTCCGGCACGAAACCGAGGACGGCCGGTAATGCGGCAATCAGTGCACCGGGGCGGTCGAGTTCAAAGTCGGATCGATGTTTTGTCATGAGCCCCACGCTGGCAACCATCACCGTCAACCAGCACGCCGGCGACCTCACCCAGCGGCGCGGCTGTGGACGAAATCGCGACTGTGTGTCGTGCGATCGTCGGCAGCTCATCGCGGTTCGGGCTGCAGGAACTCCCGAACCGGCGTAGATGTCTACTCATGGGTTCGATGCTGGAATACGACGTCGTCGTCCTCGGGTCGGGGCCGGGCGGGCAGAAGGCCGCTATCGCCGCAGCCAAGCTCGGCAAGACGGTGGCGGTCGTCGAACGCGGCCGGGTGCTCGGCGGGGTTTGCGTCAACACCGGCACGATTCCCTCAAAGACGTTGCGCGAGGCCGTGCTCTACCTCACCGGCATGAGCCAACGTGAGCTGTACGGCGCCAGCTACCGGGTCAAGGACAAGATAACGCCTGCCGACTTGTTGGACCGCACTCAGCATGTCATCGGCAAGCAAGCCGACGTGATCCGAAATCAGCTGATGCGCAATAGGATTGACCTATTCATGGGGCACGCCCGCTTCGTCGATCCGCACACGGTGCTGGTCGAAGATCAAGCTCGCGGAGAGCGAACCACCGTCAGCGGCAACTACATCATCGTCGCCACCGGCACGCGGCCGGCGCGGCCCGCCGGGGTGGAGTTCGACGAAGAACGGGTGCTGGATTCCGACGGGATCCTCGATCTCAAGTCGATCCCGTCGTCGATGGTCGTCGTGGGCGCCGGCGTGATCGGAGTCGAGTACGCATCGATGTTCGCCGCGCTGGGCACCAAGGTGACCATCGTCGAAAAGCGGGAAACCATGCTGGAGTTCTGCGATCCCGAAATTGTCGAGGCCCTGCGGTTCCACTTGCGCGACCTGGCGGTGACGTTCCGGTTCGGCGAAGAGGTGACGGCTGTCGACGTGGGCTCGGTCGGCACGGTCACGACACTGGCCAGCGGCAAACAGATTCCGGCCGAGACCGTGATGTATTCGGCGGGACGCCAAGGCCAGACCGACGACCTCGACCTGGCCAACGCCGGCCTGGAAGCTGACAGCCGTGGACGCATTTTCGTCGACGACCAGTTCCGGACCAAGGTCGACCACATCTACGCCGTCGGCGACGTCATCGGCTTCCCGGCCCTCGCGGCCACCTCGATGGACCAGGGCCGGCTGGCCGCCTACCACGCGTTCGGCGAGCCGACCGACGGCATGACCGAGTTGCAGCCGATCGGCATCTATTCGATTCCCGAGGTGTCGTATGTCGGCGCTACCGAGGTGGAACTGACCAAGGATGCGGTGCCCTACGAGGTCGGGGTGGCCCGCTATCGCGAACTGGCCCGCGGCCAGATCGCCGGTGACTCCTACGGCATGCTCAAGCTGCTGGTGTCCACCGAGGACCTCAAGCTGCTCGGCGTGCACATCTTCGGCAGCAACGCCACCGAGATGATCCACATCGGCCAGGCCGTGATGGGCTGCGGAGGCACTGTGGATTACCTGGTCGACGCGGTGTTCAACTACCCGACGTTCTCGGAGGCATACAAGGTCGCGGCCCTGGACGTCCGCAACAAAATACGGGCGCTCAACCAGTTCCGCCGTTAACCGGCCCGCGACCTAACAGCCGTCGTCGAAATCGGGTGCCGCAGCATCACCTGGGCCGCCCGCCTCGGCACGCGCCAGCAACTGCGCGATGTGCTGATCGAACGGCGCCGAGTACGACAGCTCCTCCCCGCAGCCGCCGCCGTCCAGGCCACCGATCAGCCCGATGACCGTCGACCCGCTGACCCACGGCGCACCGCTGGTGCCGTCGACCAGCCCCGAGCACGGCAAGGAGGGGTAACCGTCTGCGGTGATGCCGGTGCCGGCCTGGCAGCCAATCGGCGTGCCTCCCACACCAGCCGGGTACGCCGTGACGCGGACTTGGCTACCGGGCGCTGGTGCGTTGCCCAACGAAAGCCCTGAGCCGGCCTGCGCCTCGACCGATCCGCCGGCGGCCCGGCTCACCCGAGCAATCGCATAATCGGCGTGCGGATCTCGGCCAGCGACCCAGCGGGGATCGAGATAGACGGCGTCAACGGTCCAGATGTTGTCGGGCGCGGCCTGGCCGGCAAAGCCGGGAACGAACGTGGGTGGGTTGCTCCCGCCCAGGCAGTGCGCGGCGGTCAACACGAGATCGCCTCCACTCGAGCGCAGCACCGAGCCCGTGCAGGTATGCAGGTCGCCGCCGCCGAGGAACACTGCGCCCACCCGCGGGTCGGGAGCTACCGGAGCGGCGACGACCTGCGGAACGGTGTGGCTCGCGCGCTGCTCGTGCGCCGTGGAGGTGCCCGCGGGAGGGGCTGGTTGACCGCAGGCCGACGACAGCAGCGCCAGGCTGACGGGAACAGCCAGCACCGCCGCCATCATTCGCATCGGTATTCATCATGCCCGAGGCCCCTCGACGACGCCGGGCTACGCCTCTACGGCCGCGCCAGCTGCTTTCAGCGGAATGCGGTCCCCCGGCTCCCGTGTTTTCGAAACGTACAGGCGGGCTAACTAATGAGCCGGATCGACTTCTTGGCACCCGTCGATGTGAGGGAAACTGGTGACGTGGCGCGATAAAGCGCCGTGACGAGGAGGCACAACGATGGCCGACGAACGCGAGCAGCCTTATCGCCCTGAGCAGGCGGGGATGTACGAGCTTGAGTTCCCCGCGCCGCAGTTGTCGTCGCCTGACGGCCGAGGGCCGGTTTTGGTGCACGCGTTGGAAGGCTTTTCCGACGCCGGTCACGCAATCCGGCTGGCGGCAGCCCACCTCAAGAATTCGCTGGACACCGAACTGGTGGCGTCGTTCGCGATCGACGAGCTCTTGGACTATCGCTCGCGCCGCCCTCTGATGACGTTCAAGACCGACCACTTCACCCACTACGAGGACCCGGAGCTGAGCCTGTACGCGCTGCACGACAGCGTCGGGACGCCATTTCTACTGCTGGCCGGCATGGAGCCGGATCTGAAGTGGGAGCGTTTCGTCACCGCGGTGCGCCTGCTCGCCGAGCGGCTGGGCGTACGCCAGACCATCGGTTTGGGCACGATCCCGATGGCGGTGCCCCACACGCGACCGATCACGATGACCGCGCACTCCAACAATCGCGAGCTGATCGCCGACTTCACGCCGTGGATCGCCGAAGTCCAGGTGCCCGGCAGCGCGTCCAACTTGCTCGAGTACCGGATGGCCCAGCACGGCCACGAGGTCGTCGGGTTCACCGTGCACGTCCCCCACTATCTGGCCCAAACCGACTATCCGGCCGCCGCGCAGGCGCTGCTGGAGCAGGTGGCCAAGGCGGCTGCGCTTGAGTTTCCGCTGACGGCGCTCACCGAAGCGGCTGCCGATATCCGGGCGAAGATCGACGAACAGGTCGAGTCCAGTCCCGAGGTGGCTCAGGTGGTGGCCGCCCTGGAGCGCCAGTACGATGCGTTCATTGCCGCTCAGGAGAACCGGTCACTGCTGACGCGCGACGGGGATCTGCCCAGCGGCGACGAGCTCGGCGCGGAGTTCGAGCGGTTTTTGGCCCAGCAGGCGGAGAAGAAGCGCAAGGACGACAACCCGAGCTGAGCGTTCCGATCGCGCCAACGACGATGCAGAGCGCAGCGATGAGGAGGAGTGGCGCTTGAGACCGCGCCCGACAGTGGAGTTGGCGACATGAGCAAGCGAAAGCCCAACCTGCGGCCGGTGCGCGAGGTGACGCCGACACTGCAGTTCCGCACCATCCACGGTTATCGGCGCGCTTTCCGGATCGCCGGCTCGGGGCCGGCGATCTTGCTGATTCACGGCATCGCCGACAACTCCACCACGTGGGAAACCGTGCAAGCCAAGCTCGCCCAGCGTTTCACCGTCATTGCGCCGGATCTGCTCGGCCACGGCCGGTCGGACAAACCCCGGGCCGACTACTCCGTGGCGGCGTACGCCAACGGGATGCGCGATCTGTTGAGCGTGCTCGGGATCGACCGGGTCACGGTGGTGGGTCATTCGCTCGGCGGCGGGGTGGCGATGCAATTCGCTTACCAGTTCCCGCAATTGGTCGACCGGCTCGTCCTGGTCGCCACCGGCGGCGTCACCAAAGACGTCAACATCGTGTTGCGCTGCGCCTCGTTGCCGCTGGGTGGCGAAGCTCTGGCGCTGCTGCGGCTGCCGTTGGTGCTGCCGACGCTGCAGGTCGCCGGGCGCGCGGCAGGCCGGCTGTTGGGATCGACCGCCCTGGGCCGCGACCTGCCGGACGTGCTGCGGATACTCGCTGATCTGCCCGAGCCCATGGCATCATCGGCGTTCACCCGGACGCTGCGCGCGGTAGTGGACTGGCGCGGCCAGATGGTCACCATGCTGGACCGATGTTACCTGACGAAATCCGTTCCGGTGCAACTAATTTGGGGTACGGAGGACGTGGTCGTGCCGGTCAGCCATGCATGGATGGCGCATGCGGCAATGCCCGGCTCCCAGCTCGAGATTTTTGAAAACTCCGGGCACTTCCCATTTCACGACGATCCTGACCGCTTCATAGAAGTTGTCGAACGCTTCATCGACACCACCGAGCCGGCCGAATACGACCAGGACATGCTTCGCGAACTGCTCCGAACCGGTGGCGGCGAGCGTACGGTCTCCGGCTCGGTCGATACTCGCGTGGCGGTGATGAGCGCCATGGGTTCCGACGAACGAAGCGCCACCTGATCTTCCGCGGGCACTACGTCGTACAGTCGGCGCCATGGCCATCGACGTCACCGTGCTCCGCGTTTTCACCGACTCCCACGGCAATTTCGGGAATCCGCTTGGCGTCGTCGCTGCCAGTCGCGTGGAATGGCGGCGTCGGCAAACTCTGGCCCACCAATTGGGCTACAGCGAAACGATTTTCGTCGACCCGCCGGCGTCAGGCGGGACGACGGCGCATGCGCGCATCTACACGCCGCTGACGGAGCTTCCTTTCGCCGGCCACCCGGCCGTGGGCGCATCGTGGTGGCTGCGCGAGCAGGGCACACCGATTCGCACCCTGCAGGTGCCGGCCGGAATCGTGCAGGTCAGCTATCACGAGGAACTCACCGCGATCAGCGCCCGCTCAGAGTGGGCCCCGGAGTTCGCAATTCACGAGCTGGATTCGCTCGACCAGCTGGCCGCCGCGGACCCCGCCGACTATCCCGACGATGTTCAGCACTACCTGTGGACCTGGACCGACCGGTCGGCGGGAGCGCTGCGGGCGCGGATGTTCGCCGGCAATTTAGGTGTGCCCGAAGACGAAGCGACCGGCTCCGCCGCGGTGCGGATCACCGACTACCTCAGCCGCGACCTCGTAATCACGCAGGGCAAGGGCTCGGTCATCCAGACCACCTGGCATCCGGAAGGCTGGGTTCAGGTTGCCGGCCGGGTCGTCAGCGACGGTGTGATGTACATCGTGTGAGCGCGACGCGTTCTCAGCTTGTGCGGTGCAGCACGGCGGCCAAGTGATCCTGCACCGGCTGTCCGACCGCGCCCATCCGCACCGAGTACGACAGCTCTTCGCCGCTGATGCGGAACCGGCGGTCCAGGGCGGTGACCTCTTTGGCGCTTGG
>NZ_DASRBZ010000275.1:0-7220 GCF_035653355.1 Mycobacterium sp.
AGCGATGCGTATCAGCGCCGCCCGAAAGGCCGGCTCGTCGGCCAGCTCGTAGACCGCGGCACGCTCAGCAGCACACAGCTGCTCGATGTGCTTCTCGACGTCGTCGCCGGTGTCGACTTCGGCATAGCGCCAGGGCACGACAGGATCGGCAGGGATGACTTGCACCGGCTCGTCGAACTGGTCACAGAATCGGGCCGCCAGGTTGGGATGCCGGGTGACCACTGTTTGCAGCGCATCGCGCAGCCGGTGCTGATCCAGCGGACCGGTGATGGAGATATCCAGCTGCACCGCATAGACATCGTCTCCGCCGCCCTGGGAGCTGCTGGCGTGAAACAGCAGCCCCTGCTGCAGCGGGGTCAACGGCAAAACATCAACGAGCCGGTATTGCCGGTAGAGCTCTTCGATTTGGTGCTGGCTGAGCCTTGCCGGCGCAATGTCGGAGGGGGTCAATCCGCCACCACCAGCGCGCACGTGCGCGCAGATACCGCCCAACGCCTCGAACCACAATTGGCTCAGCCGACTAACTTGGTTCTGATCCAACGCCGAGGCCGCCCATGTCCAGGTGGCGTGCAGCTGAGGGCCGGAGTCGGTGTCGACCGTGCCGGCGTTGAGCTCCACCGTGTGGGCCAACGGCATGGGGATCGCCGCTGCGGCACCGATAAGCGACCAGGTCTGTTCGCTGATCCGCCAATGGTCGCTGGCGACATCGCCGGCCGAGTCACCGAGGCGCCCCAGATAGTTGAACCCGATCAGCGGATCCGAGAGGTCCAGCTCGACCGCGGGGTTCAAATAGCGCAACAGGCCGTAGGTCAGGGGATCCGGGAGGGCGCGCAGCTGTTCTTTGGCGTCTTTGATCAGCGCCCCCAAACCCGCCTCTCCGGCCGTCAGCCGCGCCCAGTCCAACTTGTCTACCGTCAACGACACCGGGTATTTGGTCGTGAACCAGCCCACTGTGCGCGAAAGATCAAGGCCGGCGGCCACCTCCTCGTGGCGGCCGTGGCCCTCGACGTCGATGCCGATCGGGGCGTCGGGGTTGCCCACAAACTCGGCTACCGCCAAGGCGAACCCGATAAGCAAGATGTCGTGAATGCCGGCATGAAACGCCGCTGGCACTTCACCCAACAGGATCCGGGTGGTATCCACGTCCAGCGACGCCGACAGGAATCCGGCGTTGGCGTAGGTGTCGACTTCTGGGCGCATCGCAGGCAGCGCCGCTGGGGCCGCCGCCAGCTGCCGCCATTTGGCGGCCTGCTCCTCTACTTCCGGGCGGCGCGCATGCTCACCCAACAGCGCCGCCCATCGGGCAAACGACGTACCGGTCGCCGGCAACACCACCGGCTGCCCGCCGTGACGCTGGGTCCACGCGGTGTTGAAGTCGTCTACGAGGATCCGCCACGAAACCCCGTCGACAGCCAGATGGTGAACGATCAGCACGAGCTGGCTGGTGGAGGTCACCCATAACCCGCTGAACATCAGCCCGGCGTCTGGGTTCAGCTGTGACCGGGCGCTTACCAGCGCCTCATCGGAGAGCGCGGCCACGGCTTGCAGGCGACCGCGGGCATCAACCGACCCGACCTCGGCCACTTGCAACGACCACCCACCAGTGCCGTCGTCCTCGACGCGCGCCCGCAGCATCCCGTGCCGATCCACCAATGCCTGCAGCATGACCGCCACATCCGCCTCGGTCACTCCAGCGGGTGCCTGCAGCAGCACCGTCTGGTTGAACTGCTGCGTCGGGCCTTCGACACTGTTCAGCCAGCGCATGATCGGGGTGGCCGCCACCGACCCCACACCGTCATCGACCGGGCCGCCGGCCGCGTCGACCAGCCCGGCCACCTGGGCCAGCCCGGCCACCGTCTGCTCCACGAAGATGTCGCGCGGCCGACACATCAGGCCGGCAGCGCGCGCCCGCGAGGCCACCTGCATCGACAAGATGCTGTCTCCGCCGAGCTCGAAGAAAGAGTCGTCGACCCCGACCCGCTCCAGCCCCAGTACCTCGGCGAAGATGCCGGCCAGCAGCTCCTCCACGGCGTTGGCCGGAGCGCGGTACCGATCAGAGGCGGCGTATTCCGGTGCAGGCAGGGCCCGTTTGTCGAGCTTGCCGTTAACCGTCAGCGGCAGGGCATCCAACACCACAACCGCCGTTGGGACCATGTACTCGGGCAGCCGCTCGCTAAGCGCAGCACGGATTTCGGTCGGGTCGGCGGTGCCGCTGACATAGCCCACCAGGCGCTTGTCGCCAGGGCGGTCCTCACGGACGAGCACCACCGCCTGATCCACCCCATCTAGGCTGGCCAGCGTCGCCTGGATTTCGCCGAGCTCCATGCGATACCCGCGGACCTTGACCTGCTCATCGGCGCGCCCCAGATAGTCCAGCTGCCCATCGGCGCGCCAGCGCACCAGATCCCCGGTGCGATACATACGTGTTCCTGGTGCTCCCGCGCCGCCGAATGGGCAGGCGACAAAGCGGGACGCGGTCAAACCGGCTCGGCGCACGTACCCGTGCGCCACGCCGCGACCGGCAACATACAACTCACCAACGACGCCGGCCGGTACCGGGCGCAGCCACGCATCGAGCACAAACAACGCGGCGCCTGCCACCGGCGAGCCGATCGGTGGCGTACCGGATCGCGGGGACAGCGGTGCGCTGATCGACACATCGATCGTGGTTTCGGTGGGCCCGTAGGCGTTGATCATCACCCGCCCGGACGCCCAGCGGTCCACCAGTTCGGCTGGGCAGGCCTCGCCGCCCACCACCAACGCCACCGACTCCAACCCCTGCGGGGAGAGCGCTCCCGCCGCAGACGGAGTCTGGGTCAGCACGTCGACGTGCTCACCCACCAGCAAGGCGTTCAGGTCTTCCGATGAGGCCGCGGCCGCTTCGGGCACCACCACGAGTCGCCCACCGTGGAAAAGGGCACCCCAGATCTCGCGAACCGAGGCGTCGAAAGCGTACGAATGCCACTGCGTCGACACCTTCGCCGGCCCTGGCGCTGTCAGCCCCGCATCCAGTGATTCGAGGAGCTGAGTCACGTTGTGGTGGCTTATCGCTACACCCTTGGGGACACCGGTGGTGCCAGAGGTGTAGATGATGTAGGCGATGTTGTCTGGACTTGGCGCGGGTAGTGCGGTGCTGGGCTGGGAGTCGACGGCGGGGTCCTCGACATCGATGACCGCCAAATCATGGCCAGCCAGCCGCGGGCGCAGCCCGCTGCTGGTGATTGCGGCCATAGGCGTGGCATCGGCGAGCATGAAGCCGATCCGTGCCGACGGCAGTGCCGGGTCGATCGGCAGATAGGCCGCCCCGGTTTTGAGCACCGCCAGGATCGCAACGATCGCCTCGGCTGAACGCGAGAACAGCAGCGCCACACACTCACCCGGGCCCGCGCCCCCTGCGGCCAGCAGGTGCGCTAACCGGTTGGATGCCTCATCCAGCTCGCGATAGGTCATGCTGCGACCTTGGGAGGTGACCGCCACCGCCTCGGGAGTGCGCCCGACTTGGGCGGCGAACAATTCCGTAATGGACACCGGTGTTGCCGGCTGGGTCAAGACCGCCTGATTCCCCCAGGCCGCCAGCTCAGCAGTGTCGTCCTCGCCGAGCGGGTCCACCGACGACAATGGCCGCCCCGGATCCGCCGCCATCGCCAACAGGACTTGCTGCAACCGTCGGGCTAGATCGGAGACATCAAAATTCGACAGCGGCTGCCCAGCACCCGCGGTGCTCAAAGAGAGCCGACCGTCCGCGCTCAAGAAAAAGAATCCAAAGTGGTCTACGCGCCCGATCCCAGTAACCACCCCGGATGCAGCGGCATCCCCGAAGGGCAGAAGAGTGATCGAAGGGATGAAGTTGACACCGATCCTGTCGCGTGCCAGCCGAGGCCGGTCGGGCCGAGCTTTGCGTTCAAGGACGTGTACTGGGAACCTCTGATGCTGCACGGCTTCGCGTATGCGTGTGTCCACGTGCGCACAAAAATCGGCGACCGTAGTGCCAGGGGAAACGGTCACCACCAGTGGTACAACGCCGGAAACCAGTCCAGGAAAGGTCGCCGATTCCGCGCTTGTTCGCCGACTGACGGGGAAGTTAAGCACTACCTCTGAGCCCTCAGCGCACCATCCTCGCGCCAACAGAGCACAGGCCGCGGTGATCACCGACGACCGCCGCATATTCAACGCGGTAGACAACTCATGGACCCGGTCGACGACCGCGGGGTCTAATTGAACTGGGTCAGAAACCGAACTCGAATCGCGCCCGTCCGCTGATTCTGAACGACCATAATATGAAGTGCTTTCCGGCGGAAGATTCGCACTCCAATATGCTAAGTCCTCGTTGTAATCTTTCGATGCCTCGTATTCGGCGTCACGGTCTACCATTTCCCGCAGGGAGCCAAAAAAAGCAGGAGGCATGGGTGTGCCGGAAACAAAGGCGGAGTAAACTGCGGCGACTCGGTTGGCAAAAAGAGCAATTCCGAAGCCGTCAGTTACTAGATGGTGAACGCACAAGAACCAGTAGAATTCGTCCGCCCCCGTGCGAAATAGCGCAAATTTGAACAGGGGCCCTGTTGGCGGCATCGGCGTGCGCCGGATCGATTCTGCTCGTCGGTAGGCTTCCTGGACGGGCTTCTCTGAGTCTCTGAGATCGCTGACGGGAAGTTCGACCTCCGGGTCGGGTATCGCCCGTTGGAAGACTTGGCCATCTGCTTCGAATATGCCGGCCCTGATTGGTTCGGCCTCGGCCACCACGTGCCGGATCGCCTGTTTAAGTACATCCGGCTTTATCGCACCCTCGATTACGACGAATGCGACGATGTGCCAGTCTGCATCTAAGTGACCGGATTCCTGTGCCAGCCATATGTCGAGCTGTCCGCGCGTAAGCGGAAGCGCCCTATCATCAAGTTCCATCGGAATCCCTGAAACCACACGGCCTAGCTGTCAGAAGCACGGCCGTGCGCCAGTCTGTCGCGCAGACTCTTCGGCCGTATATCCGTCCAGTTCTGTTCGATGTACTCCATACATCCAGCGCGGTTCGCTTCGCCGTAAACTACCCGCCACCCGGCTGGAACATCGGCGAAGGTGGGCCATAGACTGTGTTGCTCCTCGTCGTTGACCAAGACGAAAAAGATGCCATTCTCGTCGTCGAACGGATTGACGGTCACTAGTTCCCCAAGGCCATTGGTATTTACACGAGTACAACAGTGCCGAACTGTACAGGAGTCTAACGAGGCTGGCGGGGCCTTTCAAAATCTTTGTGGGTGTGAGCCAACGCACAACACAGGTGCTCGATCATGGTGGAACCGGTCCCCTTGCATACGACTATCGGCGCTGTGACCTGCAGTGACCTTGAGCTTCGCTTCAATTCGCTACGGCGTAGTTAGCACTCGATGCGAGCAAGTGAAAATTTCGGTGTGACACCTGTGACAAATGAGTTCTTTCGCTGCCACACAAAATCGCCGAGATATGCGGGTGGCTGCAGACGTCCGCCTTGACCCTGGTTGCTAATTCACGGCCGCTCGAGATACGTGCCGGTAAGCGAGAAGTCGTTCAAGGTGCGCGAAATGTCTTCTCGCAAGGAGTCGTTCGAGTTGGTATGGCCTGGTTGATAAGCGGTGACCGAGACAAAGATATGCCTGTTCGCTCGTCCTGAAAGCAGGAACTGCAGTCCACCTGACCCGTCCATCATCGCCTTGGTCACGCCTCGGTAGAGCCACTTCATAGCGAAGCGGTCAGCGTCTGTGCCGTCTGGCCGGCTAGCGGCGGGGTTAACCACACCAAGGTTGGATGAGACGACGCCAGTGGCATTGCCGCCGCCAACCCTGAGGAGAAACCGCTCAGGCACCAGGGCTAGCAGGGGAACGATAGCCATCGCTGCCTGCTCTTCATCGGGCGCTTCTCGGTGGCGAATCAGCGTTTGTTTGATTGCGGCACGGATCTCGCGCAAGTCCGTCGTCGCAGATGAAGGGTCGACAATGACATCGACATTGGTAACCGCATTGGCGCGAGTATCACCTTCGGCCCGCTGGTTCACCGGCATTCGGACAACAACTGAGCCGTCTGCGCTGGCCCGCCCCCTTCGGTGGGCCAGGCGGGCCGCCAGTCCGACAAGCAGCGCGTTGCTGGTGCCGCCGAGCGCGTGTGCTCGGGTGTCCCACTCGTCGGCGTCGACGAAGATTGTCGCCATTGGAAGCGTGATTGGGTTGTCGGCGCCGGCGGACAGCGCAGGAGGAGGAGTGGCAGCTTCGGGATTGCCGCGGCGACGCTTGGCGACCCGTGCCGCCGTGACCACGGCGCGGCCGATTGCAGGGGCGTCGCGCACGGTTTGGCGGGCATCTTCACGGACGGCCTGCCACCGCGTGCGCGATCCGGCGGCAGGCCAGCTGATCGGGTCGTGGCGGCCACACGCCGCATCCGCCAGCGCCTCGGACAACCCAACGCCGTCGGTGAGGCAATGGGAGATCAGCAAACTCACCCCAGCACCGCCGTTACTGAATGGGAGCGCGGCAAGGTGCCAACCTGGGCCATCCTCAGGATCGATTGGCGTGTCGGCCTGCTCGCTGAGCCAGGTGCCGAATTCCTCGCGCGGCCGGGCGGACGCGACGATCTCAATATTGGGTGCGCCGGTGGGTGACGTCCAGCGGTGACGGCCGAACCGCAATGGTGAGCGTTCGATGCGGCGGGCCAACCGCCCGCACTTGAGATGGTCATGGAACTGCCGCAGACCGTCGATATCGATCGCGCGGTTGTACAACCAGACACACTGCAGCAGGCAGGTGCCTGCTACTTGCCCTATGAAAAACGCGGTCTGGTCTTGTGGATCGAGTACGTTGTCCATTTTTTTCTACCGTACTTCTCGGTTATGCGCGGCAGGCGGTTTCATGCTCGGGTTACGACCACACCGCGGTCTTTCAGCGGTGTCGGCGCCGAGATGTTGCGGCGCGACAAGCGATCTCGTCGACGGGTACCGAGGCGACTTGGCGGAGGTGCTGGCGCTTGCCGCTCCAACGGCTCGGACTCGCTGATCAGCCGACATGCCGCAGGCGGGCGAAATCTTCGACGAGATCAGCGGCGGTGGTGACGCTTTGGGCCGGTGTGGTCATTTGGGAAGCGATCTGGCGGGCTCGGGCGGCGTAGTCGGGGGTCAGAATCGTGCGCAGATCGGCCACCAGAGATTGCTGGGTCGTGGTGGAAAAGCGTCGGGCAGTGCCGACCTGCAGCCGTTTGACCCG